>JANLSE010000267.1:0-15927 GCA_031362265.1 Roseiflexaceae bacterium | reverse complement strand
GTGCCAGCTACGCGCTGGAATATGATTGAGAAGGCTGCCGCAAGTGAAGCCGATTCGATTTGCCTCGATCTGGAAGATTCGGTCGGGCCAGATGAAAAATCAGCGGCACGTGATCGGGTTGTACGAGCGCTTCAGGAGTTGGATTTCGGCCAACGTACACGGATGGTACGTATCAATGCAGTCGATACACCTTTTGCCTATCGTGATCTTATCACGATTATGGAGCAAGCCGGCGCACAGTTGGATCTGGTAATGATACCCAAAACGAACCGTCCTGCGGATATACAGTTCGTTGATACACTGCTGAATCAACTGGAATTAGCGTTTGGACTCACCCCCGGCCGAATCGGAATCGAGGCTCAAATCGAAACAGCAGCCGGTTGCTTGCATGTTGGAGCAATTGCAGGATCCTCAGATCGCCTCGAAACATTGATTTTTGGACCTGGGGATTTCGCCGCCGATATGCGCATGCCACTCGCCAGTATTGGCCAACCCGATCAGCACGATGAGCATTATGCTGGGCATCGCTGGCATTATGTCATGCAATCGATCATTGTTGCCGCACGCGCACACGGCCTACGCTGCATGGATGGGCCATTTGCTGGCATTCGTGATCTTGCGGGTTTCGAGCGTGCTTGCCAAACTGCTCGATCACTTGGATTTGATGGTAAACAATGTATCCACCCATCGCAGCTCGCAGCCGCAAACCAAGCCTTTGCGCCAACTGAGGCGGAGATCATTTGGGCACAACAGGTGATGGAAACATATGCGCAAGCACTGAGCCGCGGTGAAGGTGCTATCCGGATCGGAGATCGAATGATCGATGCAGCATCAATCCGGATGGCACAAGCACTGCTCAGTTATGCCTGAGGAATTACGAGCCAAGCAGTGCTGGGAGGAATGCGAGAATAGTAAACAGGGCAATCAAAAGATAGGGAGCAATCGTCGGGCGTGAGGGCCGCTGACGCGACCGATTAAAGGCTAGAATATGCTGAACACGTGCTTCTGGGCTTTTATCGGCAAGAGCAAAGGGTGCTGCTGCAGTAAGTGGTATTTGCTCATTGATCGAACGACGTGAACCAGCAACTTTCACAAGTGCACGCGCTAATGACACTGGATCACCCGTAAGTGTGATCGCGATCGCATCACAATCCTCTTCTTCGCTTGCAACCATAGAACGCCAAATCACATGCTGACCGGGAAAGAAGAAGAGCATATCCCGCAGCAAACGTGTGGCCCAGTTCCAGAGTGTATCGCGCCGAATAACATGTGCCCACTCGTGGCAAATAACGGTGGTTGCTTCATCGACAGTCAGCATCCTCAGCAGCCCATTCGAGAGGCAAACACGCGGCCGCAAAATGCCGGTTGCAAACGCCAGTGGCATGGTCGTTTCCAGTAACACAATTTCAGGAAGCACACGATTCACACGCGCCGCAATTTGCTGCAATCTCAGCACTAACACACTATGCTCTGCGGAGGTTATTGGGCGTGAAAGCCGGAGCAATTTCCATAAGAGCGTGGTGCCATAGCCAAACCGTGCAAGTGAAACCAGCATGATTGCCACGAGGGCAAATAATCCGATTTGAATCGCAGTAGTAGAGAAGAAGGTATCGATCGGAATGCGATTAATCACATATGCATGAATGTGAGTCAGAATATACCCAAGCGTAGTTTCAGGGGTTGGTCGAAGCCGATAAATGAAATATGCGCCACCTTCCGCAATAAACGGAATTGCCAAACATGCCGCAAAAACAGCTACCCGCAGGCGCGGGTGTTGGCGCAACTTCGATTTGCTGTATGCCATCATCACAATACCAGCAATAATGGTTATGATGAGGGTGTACCCAAGATGTGGATGGTACGGCTCGTAGGGAATAATATCGTGTCCCATCAAACGCTCCAGTAAATGGGTCTACGCGAATAACTCATCTATCTTTCGACGCGTCATCCTGTAGCCGTAGCTCGGCATCATTGATCAATTGGTTAAGCTGTTCGAGTTTATCTGGATCAGTCGAGCGAACCTGCTCAACAAACTGAGCATACACTGGCGCACCAAAACTCGAAACCAAGCTGTCGAGGATTTCACGAATAGCGGCTGTTGTAAAATCTTCGCGATTCAGTGTCGCACGATAGACATACTGGTTCCCAACCATGAGCCGCGCAAGAACATCCTTCGCCACCAGCCGATCCAACACAGTCTTGACTGCACCATACGAAATCCGCTGCCCCTGATCGCGTAATCCTTCAAAGATATCGCGCGCAGAAGACTCTGGACTCTGCCAGATCAATTCCATGATGTCCGATTCTAATGAGCCAAATAACTTAGCTAAACCCTCGTTGTGCGGGCGAAATGCAGCAACGATTCTCCGTTTAAGTTCACGAGCCATGCTGTCCCCATTTCTAGGCGATCCGATATGCCATCAGCACTTCATGAAGTGCGCTGGCCTTGCCCCAATACAGCTAATACACACTGTACCAATACAAGCCCACGACATACGTAGAGATATCCTATCACGCTGCTTCATTATTACAACTAACAGATTATTCATAGCTAATGCTCCAGGAACGATCATGGGCCAATATAGCTGGTACGATTCGAAGCAAAACTATCGAAATATACGGTTCCCGAGACACCGTTCCCAGCGCCACCAGATGGGCCAAGACGAACGTCTTCTACTCGATAGCTGCCATTAGCAAGTCCTGTTTTGGCTTGCTTCTGAATACCATCTACCCAGAGACTGATGGTTCCATTACTGCCATTTGTGGTGGAGGCCGCCTGCCAGGCTACTTCAATCGCATGGCGTGCATTACTGATCGAATACCAATTAGTCGTTGCTGTTGTGCCACTATTCAAGATCGCCACCCCACGCACTTGGTAAGTACCTGAGGAGAGGCGCAATTGAATGCGGAAGATGACGGTGCCTGTTCCTGAACGACCGATAAACTGATCCAGGGTAGAGCTAGATAGTACAGCACTATTCGGATTCATCCAAAAACGAGCGTGATAGTTTGATTCTGCATTCGGTGTGCTGTCGGTAACAAAAACCGGCGTATTTGGACTCAAAACAGCCTGCATGCCATAGATACCTGCCAGGGCAGCTGCAGTTGCCACACTGAGTTTACCGTTCGCAGTTGTCGCCGATGTCCAATTCCCAAATCCGCCGGTCTCAAACCCATCACTAAAGAGTACAGTACCAATAGGCGTTGCCGTCGCCGTTGGCGGAATGGCTGTTGCCGTTGCGGTTGCTAGAGTAGGCGTTGCCATCGCTGTCGCTGTTGGCGGAATAGGTGTTGCCGTTGCGGTTGGTGTATCGGTAGCTGGGATGGCGGTTGCAGTTGGCGTATCAGTAGCTGGAAGAGTTGTTGCGGTTGGCGTATCGGTTGGAGTTTGTGCCGGAATAGCAAGTTTCTGATACGCCGCAAGCAAATCGATTCTGCCCATGCCATAATTATTATCTGGGCCTGCGCTACCCAAATCGACTGCGGTGGACTTTAGAGCCTCTTCGATCTGGGCAACTGTCAGCATTGGAAAGGCATTCAGCAGGAGCGCAATCCCACCAGCAACATGGGGAGCAGCCAATGAGGTACCACTCACCGTGTAATAACCACCTGCTAGATCGGTTGTCCTAATATTCACACCAGGAGCCATCACACCTGGGTATGTCACTGGTACACTCTGCCCACAACTTGTTGGGCCACGGCTGCTTGTCGATAAGACCAGGTTGTTGTTGTTGATCGCACCAACTGGGAAGGCAGCAGGATTATTTGGTGGGCTAACGCTCGTTGATGGGCTGGAGCCATAATTTCCCGCAGCAAATACTGGTGTAATGCCAGCTGCCACAAGGGTTTGCAGATCGGATTGAAACGTTTGATCACACCCATTAATGTTATTCAAGGCCCAAGAATTATTGACGACATCCGGTGCATCATCGGTCAGCGGGTTCCCATCTGGGTCGAGCAACCATTGGAATGATTGGTGAATTGCACTTGTTGTGGCAATACCACTATCGTTATAGATTTTGGCGGCAATCCAGGTTGCATTTGGAGCGACACCAATCGCACTACCACTGGCATTCCCCGCCACCATGACACCCATAGTCCAGGTTCCATGTCCATTCATATCGAACGGTAATGCATGCTGATTATAGGGATCGTACCAACTATTGGAACCACCACGCCAACGACCTGCTAGATCTGGATGTGTGGCATCAACACCAGTATCCAGGTTGGCAACCACAATCCCCTGACCAGTAAACCCCATGTTCCAGAGTGTTGGGGCATTGATCAGATTAAGATTTGGCTGAATCGTACTAGACGTCGAGCTTGTTCCGGTTGCAGTAGTGCGTGCTGGCGCTTGTAAAGCAACATCAAGCGCAATCTCTCTCACACCCGGCAATACTGCCAACTCATTAACGACAGTGCTATCGGCAGTAACCGCAATCGCATTCATGATCCAGAGTGAAGTAAAGGCTTGTACTTTGCCCTCCGCCTGATGGCGCCGTAAGAGTGCAAGTGCTGTACGCTGCGCCGTGTTGCGTTTACCAAGTAAGAGGCGCACAACATCACGCTGGCGATCCTTACGTGTATGGCCACGAACGGCTCGTAGATCAGCCTGATCATTCATAATCACAATCACACTATTTTGGGCGGTAGTTGGCTGTGTGGCAAGAGCAGAAACCAGAGCAGGATCGATTCTTGCATGATTGCTCGCCGATGCTGGAGAGTTCATGCCAAAGAGTGCAAAACAAAGCACAGTGATCAGTATCATTATAAGAAACCTGGATTTATTCATTTGATATGCTCCTTTATTTGGCGCTGGTTTGTGTGTAACGAAACACGGAAACCCTGCCGAAATACACTCCATCCCACTAGCACAATGCCTAGAAATATCGCAGCAACCATAGCAACGCTCGTTAGGAATGGCTCAAGCGGCTGGCGTGAAATCAGTGTTGGCCGCAAGTGAGCGGCGGCCGGTTTTATTGGCCACACCATACTTGTTATGGAATCTGGCAAGCCTGGCCGCCGAATCGTTACAATTGCTTGCCAATCACCTGCCATCGGCAAGTCCGCACCAGCAATCTGAAAGCGTTCAGGGGCCGTGGCTTGTGCCTGAAGCACTATTGCTGCACTATAATCAGGTGGGCGCAGTTGAACCTGAACCAACTCAAATGGTGCAGGGACCGGGCGACGTGTATTCAACGTATCGAGCGAAACAAAGTTGGTTCCGGCACGGCCTGGCTGAATACTCATATTGACTAACAGATCATCAACAAGTGCTGCAGCTGGCAATTGCGGCATATCATCGCCTGCTTGTTGCGCGAACTGTGGGCCATGCGCTGGTTGAGAGGATGCCAAAACGGCAACAGTCAAAAGTAGTATACAGATCAGCGTAGCCTCTATGACCATCCGCCGATTGAGGGTATCTTGCCGAAATAACCTGGCATGTACGTGGAGACGGGTAAGCAAAGCACCTAACCAAGAATGTATTGTTGCAGCATTCAACAAGCCAAGGCAGCAGATCACAATGACACACACCAATTTCACCAGCAACACCTGGCCATAATGGGTTGTTAGGAGCGCATCGAGCGATGCGATCTGTTGTCCAGCACTGTACACACCAGTAATTGCCAGTACCGCAAGTGCCAACATAGCGGTTTTCCCAAAGCGCTGAAGCGCCCGCCAGGCTAAGGGTGCTGTATCGCTCCGCCAAAGTAGCGGATATACTGTAAGCACAAGTACAGGTACACCGCCTGCCCAAATTGCCGCGCCGAGTAAGTGCAGCGCTTGAGCTGCTATTCGTATGACTGACAAGGAATTGAATGCTGCCGCATGCCCACGAAGTGCCTCTACAATTACCAGTAGCAGCGCTGATACCAAGGCAATCCGTAATGCATGGCCCTGCCAACCAGCGAATAGTGCGATTACACATCCTGCCAACCCAAGAATAAGCAACTCACGTACAAGCAAGAGTGGGCCATAACTCGTTTCGAATAGCAGTTGAAGCAGAGTCATATTCATACTGAACAGGGGAGTTAGAAGCAACGCAATACCAGTTAGCAACGCAATCAATGCACCGACAAGCCCAACGCTTAGTGCCCGCGTTCTACATGCCTGAATCAGCGACTCATCGCTCATACCAAATAATCGTGCAACCACAATCGAGCCAATTAAACTGCATAGCCCGATTAGATCAAACCAACGTAGCGCAATTTCCATAAAATTGGGTACAGCTTCAGCAGCAAGTTCCGATTGTCCAGTTGGTTGTTGCACACCAAAAACAATGGTGCCTTTCGTCTGGTGAAGGTCGGCACTAGAGATCACCTGCCAATTCAATGCATACAATCCTGGTGGCAACCGCGGAAATTCAACTGTCAACATGGCTGGCGCAGTAGCATCTGATTCGCTTGAACTAGTAGTGGCAATAATGCCAGGAATCACTTGACCGCGTATATTGATCAGTGTTGTAACCAAGGCATTTGGGCTCAATGGGTCGCTAAACCAGAGTCGCATATGCTGCGGCGGGGTTGTGAGTTCTGCCCCATCAACTGGCTCGCTACGCAACAATATCTCGTGCGCAGAAACTAGGCTGGCTGAGCGCCCAATCAGAACAAAGAGTGTTAGCGCAACAAGCGCAGCCAGCGCAACCGTGATACGTCGTACCATAGCCAACCTCACTACTGGGCGATCAAATGCGCAATTTGTATATCGCCGATCTTGACAGTCACTGGATGCCCATGTTGAATTGCACCCTGTGGGTTACGATATAACTGAAAATAGGTTTGGCCGGCGACAATCACATGTTTACTGTGCGACATGACACTTGATGCAATCTCGGTGCCGGTCTGTTCATCAATCAACGTCGGAACGGTAGTTTTATCTGTGGCAATTGTCCCAGCCTTTTGAGCATCGATAACTTGATAGCGTAAATCGACTAAACCTCCATCGGCAGTCACCCCAATCAGTGTTATCCGAATACCCCATTTGGCCTCGAACTCCTGGGTACTGACTGTCGTTGCTCGCGAGCCGGATTCAGAGTGGGTATAAAATGCCTGCCAACCAAGCCAACCTCCCAATATCAGGATCACCAGGATTGGTAACATGATGAGCATTGGTTTTATGGTGCGTGTTGGCTGCACGATAGCGATATCTGCCATAGTAAGATCCTTTTCATACCTTACCCCACCACTCTCCTGTTCGCGGGAGAGTGGTGGGATGCGGAGATTACGGCCCAACATAGGTTGAGCGTGTTGCAACGAAGCCATCAAGGAAGATTGTGCTTCCATTCATAGCACTCGTCACGCCTGCCGATAATCCAAGCCGAGATTCGGTAATCGTATTGGCATTGGTATTCAATAGCGTTAGTGTCTGGTGCAGTGTGCCACCAGTGTAAAGCTGGAATGAGGTGCTAGTACCCTTTGCCCATGCGATTTCGATGGCAGTTGAGCCGCTAATGGCATACCAGTTGGTTACAGTAGTTCCGCCATTGCGGTTGACAACTGCACGTACTTGGTAACTTCCAGCATTCAGCCGCAACTGCACATTCACAGCCGTCGTCGTGCCACTCATCGCGGCAAAGATCGTCGGAGTCGCACTCCCAAGCGTTGCGCCATTTGGATTAACGTAGAAACGGGCATGGTAGCTACTGGCTCCAAACCCAGCTGGAATTGTGTGTGTCACAAAACCAGATGCCCCGGCACTAACATTTAGCGCCATTCCATTGGTGCCCGTATCCTTCATATTTGCGGCGGTACTCACCACGAACCGCGCTGCATTGCCTGTCCGGCTGGACCAGCCATATGGCGAAGCAGTGCTTGCGAAACTATTTGCAAAGATACTATTCGCAAGCTGATTGACGTTCAATGTAGCTGTCGATGTAGCACTCCAATTCCCAGCAGCGTCTTTCATTCGCACAGAGAACGTGTAGCTACCAACCAGGTAAGTGTGCAGGTCAAGCACCACATTGGCGGTCAGATTGGGGCTACCAAACGCAGCCACAAATGGCGTAGCATTACCCTTACCAGGATCGGTTCCAATGAACCACTCGGCAGCCGTAATGTTCAATCCACCTGTCGTTGAATCACTTCCCACTGCCGTAAGTGTGGCACTATCTGCACCATTGGTTGGATTCGGGCTGAATGATACACTACTAATGACCGGTGCAACTTTGTCAATATAGAGTGTGGCGCTGCCAAATGCTCCCCAGTTCCCAGCTGAGTCCTTCCCGCGAATGGAGATTGTGTGATTCCCATTTGTGAGTTGGCTAATTGTGCCAAGCGGGATGTTGACATACCCAGTCTCGCTCGAAGTGTTGAAGAGCCCATCGCTTGGCACTAAGGGGAAACCTGTTCCTGGAGCGCCAGCCACATTGTCGATAAACCCTTCGGCGGTTACGATTGTTGCCACACTATCAGACAGGTTTGCGCTCACACGTACCGCATTTGTGTTGGAATCGACAGCGATTGTGCCATTGTTTGGAGTTGGCGAAACGCTGATCGCACTCGCCACTGGCCCTGTCTTGTCGACTGTCAGGGTGATCGCTGCGTTCGCGCCCCAGTTGCCGCGTGAATCCTGTGAACGTACCAACACTGTATGCGTGCCCTGGCTCAATCCAAGCACAGTAGCTGCCGGGATCGTGGCTGTCATACTGCTGATTGGTTGAATCGTCGCCAGTGTCATCGATTGGGGTGTACTGGCATCAAGCGTGTATTCAGCGGCAACCACATTGGCATTCCCGCTCGCCACATCGCTACCAGTTGCCTGAAGGTTTACAGCGATACTACCATTCGTGAGTGCCGGGCTCAGGGTAAGCCCACTGGTCGTTGGGCCAGCTTTATCAAGGTTCAGCACCACCGATACGGCCGCACTCCAGTTCCCAGCGGCATCCTGGCCGCGCACATAGATCGTGTGATTGCCACTGGAGAGTGTTGCCAGCGTTGAAGTAGAGATCGATGCGGAAATACTCGCTGGCGAGGCACTTGGGGTGCCATTCATTGCGCTACCCGATCCTGGCAGACCCAAGGTGTCAATAGCATACTCAGCTGCCACCAGCGCAGAATTGCTATCACTTATTGTTGCTGCCAAAACGACGCTCGTAGCACCATTGGTTGCACTTGGGCTCACGCTAAGCGCACTCGCAACAGGTGCAATCTTATCGATTGTCAGCGTTGTAGCTGCCCAGGCACCCCATGTACCCGTCGCATCCTTTGCACGTACTTCGACCGTGTGGCTGCCATTTGCCAACGTTGCAACTGTAGCCGCAGGAATACTGCCATTTAGCCCGCTAACCGATGGTGTGCCAAACGCGCCCAACATCGCTGTCGCAGAACCACCGTCGAGGGCATATTCGGCGGCGATAATATTCGCATTACCACTCGAAACATCACTCGCATCAGCAGTAATACTTACCGGAGCCGTGCCGTTTGTCAGTGCTGGGTTCACCACAACATTACTGGTGGTTGGGCCAGTTTTGCTAACAGTAAATGTTGTAATCGTAAATGCGCCCCAATTAGTGGCACCATCCTGTCCATGAACATACAGGGTATGCGTGCCATTCGCAAGCGTTATGAGGATCGAACCAGGAATACTCGCTGTCACCGAAATTGGCGAGGTGCCAAATGTACCAGCCATCGCAGTGCCAGCAGCATTACCTGCCGCGGTTGAGTCGATAAAATACTCAGCCGCAACCACGCTCGGGGTAAGCCCGTTGTCGGTGATCGTGGCGGAAAGATTAAGCGAGCCATCGAGCAGATTTGTGATTACTGTCAGACCGCTCGTAGCTGGGCCGGTTGTGTCAACATTAAGGATTGTGGTGGCAGTTGCACCCCAATTCCCAGCAGCATCCCGACCGCGTACCGTGATCGTGTGCGGGCCAACACTAAGCGTACTGATTGTAGCTGCTGTGATGGTTGCATTCACATTCAGCGACACCGCTGGGGTGCTAATTACCATTGGCACAGCACTACCAGCGTCGATCGTATACTCAGCCGCAGTTACATTTGTATTGCCAGTGGCACTATCATTGATTGCGGCGGTCAAGATGATATCGGATGCACCATTTGTGGTTGTATGCGAAAGAGCTACACTCGTGGTGGTTGGGCCAGTAGTGTCAGCAGTGGGAACTGGCGCAGCCACAGTGAGGAATGTGACCATACCGCCACTATTCAGCACACCACTGGTACGAATGCTGGCATTACGATTCTGATTGGCGGTATTGTAGAGCGGGTACTTTGTGCCAATCACGGCGGTGGCAGGAATGGCCACAAGTGCATCGACTGTCTCGCCAGCGCCGATCGTGTCTGCCACGACACTGTATGTATAGGGCAGCAGATTGCCATCATTGGCAATCATGGTTTGGCGCAGGCCAAGGAGCCCAAGGGTACGCTGTTGCAGCCCAGCATTGATATAGCGTAGCAATACTCTCTTACCTGGGCTGGAAACGATTGGATCGGTCGTTGGGTATACCTTGCCATTCAGAAGCCAGTAGCGTGGCGCATAGTTCTGCATTTTGAAGGTTGTAGGTGCCGCGTTCAGGTTGGTATCGATTTCGCTGAGGATCACCAACGCCTCGTCGTCATAGGCGCTGGTAGCTGTACTATAGGCATGCCCAGCAGTTGCAGGGCGCACAATCAGCGCCCCAAATAATCCCATTGCCACCTGCCGAGCGCCATTCGCAGTCAGGCCAGCCTCATATAGATACGTTCCAGGTGTGCTCGCACTGAATGTATACGTTGTAGTGGCCCCGGCTGCGGCTCCGACCAGATCGGGAGCCAGATCCTGGCCAACGAAGTTCAATGAACTAGGTTGGGTCAGGTTGTTATGTAGTGTAACCACCAGTGTCTCACCCTGGTTGGCAATAAGCGCTGGGCCAGGGAGCTGCGCTGCGCTGCTTGCGCTATCTGTATAGCCCCAGATAGTTACACTTGCTGCACCTGGCAGGCTGATCGTGCCTGGTTTGGCCCACAACTCACACGTTCGGACAAGACCCACCACCGAGCATGTGGATGCTGGAGGAGGGGCCGCTATAGCTTGTGCTATTCCGCCAAACGCGCCCGCAATCGCCATAATAGCGATAATGCATAGGCTAGCGCCCAACCGGAAGAGCCGATAAAGGGATGTTCGCATAATGCTCTCCTGATTCGGAACCATCGTTCAGGCTGCGAGCCGCAGGTACTGAACAATGATCTGAAAAATCGATTAGGGGCAGCTGTTCGGTAGCGGTGGATCAATGCGTGTGTACGTCGCCTGGCCAATCATCGTCACACCCCAGCCAGCAATCTGGGTAAGGTTGTGGTTATGGGCAATGTGATAGTATTCACCACACTGATTTTGCGCATCAGTTCCAACTGGTCGTGAATCAAGCGTTCCTAAGTATGGGCTACCGTAATACGGGCCAAACGTCAGGTTCTGATCGCGTGGCACTTCTACCGGGATAGGGTGGCCACTCGCATCCCAATTCTCGGCGTCGTACCAGGAGAAGGTGGCATCCCAAGTCTGGCCAGGGCCAACTGGTATCGAGAACTTCTCCTGGGCCAGATTCTCACTGCTTGGGCCTTCCCAAGGCTGGCCATCACGCCCAATCACTCGGCTATGGTTGCCATGGGGATGGAATGGGAAATCCTCAGTGCCAACATTCAAGTAGCGAACGACTGCTGGTATTGGGTTCGTCGCGGGATTGTATGGATGAATATGTGCCAGTGCGCCATATGGCTGGCTCGGCAACCAAGCAGCACCATTCGGGGCAATCGTATCGGGAAAGCCACGCCCATTGATCAACCAGTAGCGCGCGCGATAGTTATTCATGTTGTAGTTCAGATTGCGCTCAACCGCCTGATGCAGAAGCGGATCGATTTCAGAGAGCAATACCATGAACTCAGTCGATGGATTAAATTGGGTGTCCGCACGGTTATAGACCCAATCTGTATGCCCAGCCGGGCGTACGATGAGCGCACCAAACAGGCCCATCTGCACTTGCTTCGCTTGTTCGGTACCACTCTCATATAGGTAGGTGCCTGGCTGTGTGGCAACAAAGCTATAGGTGATGCTTCCATTCGTTGCGGCAGCCGTATTCGTCAATGAGGTTAGCGTGCCGGTGCCATCAAATTGTGGTTGCGCTAATACACCATTCGCCTGCACATTCTCTTGGCCAGGGAACACAATTGAAGTGCTCTGTGGCAGTGCATTATGCAGAATAATGGTTACCGTGTCACCCTGGTTGACACATAGCACAGGGCCGGGGTGCTGGAAATCATCGTTTCCTAGGGCATAGCTCCACATGAAAATGGTGTTGCCATCAGGAATTCCGATATAACCAGTTTTGGCAGTCAGCGTAAATGTTGGGTTCGGGCTTGCATCTGTTGTGCAGACGATTCCCGATTGGGCCGGGGCAGCTGCGCGCGCGACGCTTGCATTCTGGCGCGGTAGTGTGGCGATCAATGCCATACTCAGCAACAGTAGCATGCCCCAGCCAATGCGCTTATAAAACGATTGATTCATCGTCAAACTCTCCTTATGTATTGGGGCCGTCGGTCTGCGCTGGAACGCCAGAAGGCCGGATACGCACCTCGGTCATCTGCCCGCCATAGCCAACCCCACCCGCATTGTTGAGGTGGTCGTACTCGCGGTTATACAACAGATACGTGGTATTGCTCGTTACCGCAGGTGCTGTGAAGATCGCATCGACACTCTCTCCAGGGCCAATCGAAATTGTATTGGTTAGGTACGACATGTTGGCTGAGCCATTCTTCAGCAGTGTTGCATCCTTCGCAATTACGTTCATCTTGATACCGGGCAATGTCATTGCTTGCTTCTGGTATCCAAGATTCACGAAGCGAAGCAAGACCTTCTCACCAGCGTTGGCCTGTACAAGCGATGAGATTGGCTGGCGTTGCAAGTGTGGGGAGCCAGCTGGCGCATTCAGATCACCGCTCGCATCGTTGCCGATCGCGTTTGGTGCCAGCGTATCTGGGTAAACACGCCCATTGAGTAGCCAGAAATCGGGCTTATAATCGGTCCAATCTGGCAGTTGGATATGCGCATCAGCCCAATGGGCTTCGGCCCACACTTCGCTGAGGAACATCACATATTCACGGTCGAATGCTGTGCTAGCGTCGTTATAGGCGAACTTTGGGCCTATAGTCGGCCGTACAAACACCACACCAGTCATTCCCATGTGCACATGCTCAGTATCCTCAAAGTGGCAGTGATACATATAGGTGCCAGGGTTACGTGGCCGGAAATAGTAGGTAAGATTGCGCCCGATTGGCACCGAGAGCGATGAGCTTGGCTCGCCATCGAACAGCGGGATGGCATTACGAAAGCCATGCCAGTGCATTGTGTGCGAGTCCACCAGATCTGGGCGTAACGCCAGACCCAGATTGGTCAGCTTCACCAGAAAATCGGTATTCTCAGTTGCCACCATGATTGGCGCTGATGCCTGAGCCTTGTTTTTCTGATCAGCGATCTGGGTATCGGTTAGGCCATTCAGATTGCGGAAGCCAAAGATATAGGTCGTAAATGGGCTGGGTGCCAATGAATCGGGATGGTAGGTCGGAATCGTTGGCGTGGTTGGCAAGGCAATCCAGCCATCAGTGCCACCTAGATGGTAATCAGGTACCGCCGCTGCTGCATCAACTACTGCCGCAGGATTGAGTACATTTGTCCCCCAGTTGGAAAGAGCCCGTGCGCCTGCGGTAGCTGCGAGCGCACCGCCACCCACCTTGAGGAAATGTCGCCGTGATATTGGAAATCGCTTATTCATTCAATACTCCTATCAGCCCCTCTCCCGCCGAGACGAGAGAGGGGTGAGGTGAGGGTCTTACGGCATTGTGCCGCCGCCAAAGGTATCGAAGTGGGCATCGCCTGCACCTGAATTGGTTGTTCCAATGAACCAAACACCAATCCGGCCACCACCACTTGCAAGTGCAGTCGGCCATGGCGTTGCTCCAGTTGTGACATTGGTTGTCCCAACTAGGGCATTATTCTTAAAGACTAGAACCGTGCCATTCGAAAGTGCCCGCGCACCGAACCGATCACCGTTCACCAAGGTGACGCCAGTGAACGTAGCCCGCACGCGCCAACCCTGCCCTGGTGCTAATGTTTCGACTGATACGCTGTTCGTAACCCGATTGTAGACAACCTCAATCAGGCTAGTGTTTGCAGCAACCGTGCCGTTCCCACCAAGGTTACTGGCCTTCAAAATCAAATCCTGCTCAGTCGCAGCATTGGAGACATCCGTCAAGGTAGCGTACACTTCCTGGTTAGCACCAAAACTGGAAGCATTCCAGAAGATCGGGCCGAGATTCGCGCCAAGACGTACCTGTACCACACAATTGCCACTCACCGACTCGATTCGATAGCCGGCCTGACTATTCAGCACGAGTGGTAGGCCTGTCCAATTCGCCCCGAGTGGTCGAGTTGTTGTGCAGTTTGGCGTACGTGTGAAGGTATCCAAAACACCTGTCGATGGGAATGCCCGCATCACCGTGTCTGTATCGCTGGCCGTGTTGTTGAGCGATACTGGATCCAGCGTTCCCACGGGTGCACTCACAGATGCACTATTAACGAGCGTCACTGCTGTGGTATTGGCCGCAAGTGTAGCGTTCAGTGTGAAGACAACCGAGCCGCCATTCAAGAGATTGACGGTCGTGTTGATGCCACCAGTACCACTCGCTGCACTGCAGATTGATCCGGCTGAAGCGCTTGCACAGCTCCAGGTGACACCTGTTAGCGCTGCAGGTACATTATCCACAACCGAAGCCAGGTTCACCGCATTCGGGCCTGCGTTCGCCACCACAATTGTGTAGTGCACAGCTCCTCCTGCGAGAACAGCGGTCACTCCATCTGTCTTGGTAATCGACAGATTAGCAGCAGAACCGCGAATCTCATCGGCGCCAATATCGAATCCACCAAATGATGGACGCCCATCGCCATCAATATCAAAGGTTGGGGCGGCAACGGTGAGTGCACCTGCCGTCTTCAATGAGGCTGCCGCATTTGCTGCTGGCGAGGTTGCCTGAATATGGTAGTTGCCCAGCAAGTTGGCCGGTGCCTCAACCGCAACCAGCGCAGCTGTGATGAAGTTCGGGTTTGTACGCCATGGGAACACAGCCACTGAGGTGTCATAGGTCTGCACCACCAGCGGATTAACACTCAGGTTTGTTGGGCTGGCGATCAGTGTGCTCCCAACCGGTTGCTGAATGATCGAGTTGGTGGGATCAAGCATCCCTGAGCCATCGGCCACGCCCAGATCCCAGTAGTTAATTGGACTCGGGTCGCCTGGCTGGCCAATACCGCTCACACCACCACCATTCCAGGAGCCAGCCCGGTTATCGTGGAAGATGTTATTGAAGAGCATTGGTTTACTGAATACTGGCGATCCGACCGGCAGTGTCGCCTGTAGCAACGTGCTATTACCTGCCGTCGAAAGCCCAGCCGGTGCCGCAAGGCCATTGCTGGTTGCTGCGGTTGCAGTGGTGATGTTCTTCATGATCGTGTTGTTATAGACACGTACATTTGGTGCATCATCAAGGGCAATCGCGCCACCCTCATGGGTCGCAACATTGTTCACAAGCATATTGTTATACAGATTGATTGGGAAGTTGCCTGCCATAAGGAAGCGCACGCCACCGCCATCATCATTCGATAGGTTGGCCTGGATCAGGTTGTTATACAGATTGACAGGCCCAGAGCCAGGCGATAGCGTATTGGGGTTGGCTGGCAATTGGCCCGCGATCATGATGCCGCCAGCTTCGTCGTATGAGCGGTTGAAATAGATGCGGTTATCGTGGATGTTGCCATTCGGGCTGAGGCCATACTGGCTGATACCGCCGCCATACTCGGCCGAAAAGTTGCCACAGATGTCGTTATTGGCAATCTCATAATTATCGGCACCAGCAAAGATCCCGATGCCACCCGCAAGGTTCGTGCCTG
>JANLSE010000261.1:0-9199 GCA_031362265.1 Roseiflexaceae bacterium | reverse complement strand
CACTGCTGCCGCACGTGGCCTCAGCCGCCGGGCTGCCCTGGCTATTCTGGCTGGCTGCCCCGAAGAAAGTGTTGGCACCGATACGGCATGGCCGCTCTTTTTAATGCAATCAGGCCAGTTTACGGTTGGTTATCGCGCGACAGAGGGAATGGAATTTGAGACGCCCGATCGATTTGGTGATCAGGTTGCGGCATTAGGCAGCGTGCAGGCCTGGGTCGATCGGCTCGATGGCGATGTGCGCGAATGGGTATTGCGCCTGGAGATCGCCCGTAGTGAAGTTGCGGCCATGCTGTGAGTAAGTAGTGCTGGATTGATTCAACGCAAAGACGCAAAGGCGCGAGCGATGGTAACCGCGTTAATGCGCTACCATCGCTTGCGTGTAATCCGCTCGACAGGGCTGCTTATGGTTGCGCCGATGTCGGTGCTGGGTATGCTTGCTCGGTTGTTCCTGGCGGTGGGTAGGCTATGTGCAGATTGGTTGGCATGGTTGGTGGCGGCCCAATAATCTGGATGGGCGTTGGGCTCGGAAGTAGTTGATCATATTCTGGCGGCACATATTCGGCAGGAATGGCAACTTTGGTGAAAGTGGAGAGATCGAGTTCGTCGCCAAGAGCTTTGTCCGTTCCAAATACGGTTTCAGCGGTTTGACCATCAATTACGAAAATCATTTGTGAAATCGGTACCAATTTCATGCCAATCTCGCCGCTGCTTACGGCATCTCCTACGAGAATAATAAGCCAAACGGGCGTCTTCATATCGACGCTTGCATCATAGGTAGCACTATAGCCAGCAGCAAATGCTTCAGCCGCAGATCGTTCCATTAAGCGGGCATAAATGGCTGTTGGGAGGCCTCGCATACGCGCCATCCCCGGCCCACCAACATCCTCCTGTTTGAGTGCCGCTAACAGTGCGGTTGTTAGGCTTACTATACCAGGTTGCATAACTGGCGTGGGTTGACTAATTGCTGTTTCTACGAGCGGATTTAATGGCTTTGTGGCACTACCCACCGCAGGGTAAAATGTAAATACTAAAAGCGCTATTGCACCTACGACTATCAAACCAGCTAAGCCAAGGGTTGTGTATCGTCGCATGGGAGTCTCCTAATGCTAGAAGTTATTCCCGATGGGCGTAAATGTATCACACAATTCCAGGTTCAAGCAGGTTCATAACAATACCTGTATCGGTTGGCCGTGGTTCACCACGCGGGCGAACACAAGGTTCGCCAGTACGATAATGGAACGTTGGAACGCTGGAACGATGGAGAGTTGGAGCGGAAAGCATCGAAGCATCGAAGCATTGAAGCGGGGTGCCAGACCCAGAGGGTACCCCGGCCAAGCCGGGTACCAGACCCAAAGGGTGCCCCGGTGTAGCATTGGAGCGATCGAGCGTTGGAACGGAAAGCGCAGAACGTTGGAGTAGTGGAACGATGCTGGACGGTTCTGTGGTTCTTGGTTCTTGGTTCTTGGTTCTTGGTTCTTGGCGGGACGAACACAAGGTTCGCCCGTACACTGGTTCCGCAGTTCCGCGGTTCCGTTCATGGTACAATACCCACTCAGAACGTATTCTACTGAGGAACCCATGCCAAAAGAAGGAATTACGCCACGCGATAAGGATTATTCGCAGTGGTATCTGGACATTGTAAAGAATGCTGATCTCGCCGATTATGCCGAGGTTGTGCGTGGCTGTATTGTGTTTAAGCCAACTGGCTATGCGATCTGGGAGGGTATTCAGGCCGGGCTGGATTCGCGCATTAAGGCGACCGGCCATGTGAACGCCTATTTCCCACTGCTCATCCCCAAGAGCTTCCTGATGCGTGAGGCCGAGCATGTCGAAGGCTTCGCCCCTGAAGTTGCCGAGGTGACACGTGGTGGTGGCGAGGAGCTTGCCGAGCCATATGTGATCCGCCCAACATCCGAGACAATTATTGGCTACTTCTACGCGAAGTGGGTGCGTAGCTGGCGCGATCTACCACTGCTGATCAACCAGTGGGCAAATGTGGTACGCTGGGAGATGCGTACCCGCCCGTTTCTGCGCACCGCCGAATTCCTCTGGCAGGAAGGCCATACTGTCCATGTCGATGAGGCCGATGCCGAGCGCGAGACGCTCCTGATCCTGCATGAAGTATATGCAGATTTTGTTGAAAAAGAGCTTGCAGTACCTGTGATCCGTGGTCTTAAAACAGAAAAAGAAAAGTTCCCGGGGGCGCTGCGATCCTACTGCATCGAGGCGATGATGCAGGATGGCCGTGCACTGCAGGCCGGCACTTCACACAACCTTGGCCAGAATTTCGCCAAGGCCTTTGAGATCAAATTCACCGATCAGAACAATACCATTCAGCACGCATGGACAACCAGTTGGGGTGTGAGCACACGTCTGATTGGTGCCATGATTATGGCACATTCCGATGATGAGGGTCTGGTTATTCCACCACGGCTTGCGCCTACCCAAGTTGTAGTTGTGCCGATCTACAAGAATGATGCTGAGCGTAATCTGGTGACAGCCGCTGTTAATCAGATCACTGCCACATGGAAGGGTCGCATCCGCTTTAAGGTCGATGACCGCGATAACCTGACGCCGGGTTACAAATTCAACGAGTGGGAGCTGAAGGGTGTGCCAGTGCGTGTTGAGGTTGGCCCCAAGGATGTCGAGAAGGGCAGTGTTGCACTCGCCCGCCGCGATGTTCCTGGCAAAGCTGGCAAAGCATTTGTGCCGCAGGAAGGCCTCACCGAGCGGATCGAGGCGCTGCTTGTCGAGATCCAGGATGCGCTCTACAACCGCGCGCTTGCGTTCCGCGATGAGCGTACCGCCGATGTCAGCAACTACGCTGAGCTCAAGGCGCAGGTTGAGCGTGGCTTTGCACGCTGCTATTGGGCGGGATCCAATGAGGATGAGCAGCGTATCCAAGAAGAAACCCGCGCAACCATCCGCTGTATCCCGCTGGATCAGCCCACGACAGATGGGCGCTGTGTCTACACCGGTAAAGAAGCCACCCAGTTGGTGATCTTCGCAAGGGCATACTGAGGAATATTCGTGTAAATCTGTCAGGTGCGGCCTGCGGCAAGCATGGTCAGATCGAGACACGTCGGGCCGCACCTGACAGATTTTATAACCTCGTTGGGTTTGCTATTTAGAAGCTCACATGCTCACGTTGTTCCCTCACGACTACACCAAGCATCACCCGTAACCCTGCCACCATAGCATCAAGCGACATCGAAGGAATCGGGCGTGGTGCCTGGGCAGCCATTTCTGGCGTGGCGGGTAGATGGATAAATCCGGACGCGATGTCGAGTGCATTAACCGCGCAGAAGTGTTGCACCCGATAGAAGACCTGATTGCAGACAAAGGCACCTGCTGTGAGTGACAATTCGGCCGGAATGCCAATTGTGGCACTCGCATCACGCATCGCACGTACAGGCAAGGTACTGAAATAGGCCTCTGGGCCAGCCAAAACAACAGGTTCATCGATCGGCTGATCATTGGCATTGTCTGGAATGCGGAAATCCAGCAGATTGATTGCAACACGCTCAATTGAGATTGCCGAACGATCCTCGGCTAACCCAAGCATCACACAATAATCTGGCTGAAGCTCGATCAACCGCCGCTCGATGATAGCAGGAGCATGGCGTGCAGCCACCGGTAGTATTTCCGTAAAGAGTTCGATCTCGTCGGCACTATGATCTTCAGTTGCCAATCTACGGGCAAGTTGTTCTGAGGGGTTGATTGTGGCGCTACCAAATGATTCGAATCCTGTGAGTAGAATGCGGGTCATAAATGATTCTCCTAAGCTGCCATAGCTCAATGCTACTGTAGCGTTCCTGGCTATACGCGCCAGTGTAGCATACCAGAAATCTCTAATTTGGTCAAAAATAGGTTAATTATGCCAGCAATACCTGCATATACATTGCCATTAATACTAACTCTTGATGTTGGGAGCTCTTCGGTACGCGGGTTGCTGTTTGATGCAGCAGGCAAGCCAGTTGCGGGCATTAGTGCGCGTGAGGCATACGAGCTGCAGGTGCATGGCGATGGTCGCTCGGAGGATGATCCGCCTAGTGCTTTGGATCGCATATGTAGTTGTGTTGATTCTGTGCTAACCCAAGCTGGGCCACTTGCCGCGCATATCGCCGGAGTTGCGATTGATACATTGGCCTCAACCTTTCTTGTACTCGATCATACCAATCAGCCGTTGACACCAATCATTAGTTATGCCGATACCCGTAATGATCTGGATGCGCAATGGCTACGCCAGGAATACGATGAGTTGGCAATTCACCAACGCACAGGCTGTTTGCTGCGTACTGCCTATTGGCCCGCGCGCCTTACATGGCTACGCCGCACCCAACCGGAGGTATGGAATCAGGCTGTACGCTTTGTAACCATCGGCGAATATCTTGAGCTGACGCTCTTTGGGCAGTGCCGCGCAGGGTATTCGCCTGCTTCATGGACGGGCATGCTCAACCGGCAGCAACTGGCGTGGGATACAGGGTTATTGGAGCTACTTAATCTTCATGAACACCAGTTTTCCCCACTTGCCGATACCCACCAGCCACAGCAGGGCCTGCGTGAGCCATTTGCGACACGTTGGCCTGCACTACGCACGATCCCGTGGTTCACTGCGGTTGGCGATGGTGCGGCCGCCAATATCGGTAGCGGCTGTGTCAACACCACGCGGATTGCGTTAACTGTTGGTACGACTGGTGCGCTGCGGGTAGTGCGTACCGATGTTACTAGTGTGCCAAATGGCCTGTGGTGTTATCGTGTGGATGGGCAGCGCTCACTGGTTGGTGGGGCAACCAGTGAGGGCGGCAATGTATATGCCTGGCTGCAACGGACTCTACGGCTGGCAGAACCGGCCGAAGTGGAACATGCTCTCACGACAAGTCAACCCGATAGTCATGGGTTGATGGTTCTGCCATTCTGGGCAGGCGAACGTAGCCCTGGCTGGGCTGGCAATGCCCGTGCGAGCATCGTTGGGATGACAATGGCAACCACACCGCTGGATATTCTACACGCCAGCCTGGAGAGTGTCGCCTACCGGTTTGCGTTGATCGCCGAGCGGCTTCTCGAAGGGCCTGATGCCACGAGCGCACAGATCATCGTAAGTGGTGGGAGCCTGGCGCAATCGCCAGCCTGGGCGCAGATGATTGCCGATACGCTTGGCCGCTCATTAATCCTTTCACAGGAACCCGAGGCCACCAGCCGTGGTGTTGCACTCCTGGGATTAGAAGCGCTCGGGATCATTCCTAATCTAGAGGCACTCCCCGCCCAAGATGGCGCAATCATTACCCCTGATCCCCAACGGCACACAATCTATCAAGCCGCAATTGCACGCCAACGCGAGTTGTACGACCTGTTGGTGGCGCAGAGCGCGTAACAGAAGCGATGGAGCGCAGAGTGTTGGAACGATGAAGCATTGAAGCATTGAAGCGTTGGAGCGCAGAACGCAAAGCGCAGAACGCATAACGCAGAATGCATAACGTTGGAGCGATGGAACGATGCTGGGCGGTTCTTGGTTCTGTGGTTCTTGGTTCTGCGGTTCCGCAGTTCCGCGGTTCTACGGTTCTACGGTTCCGCATGCGGGGGCAAATCGAGGTTCTCGATCCAGATCACGATACGCCGCACTACTTCTTCGAGTGAGGAGAGCGTATCAACGATCAGATGTGGCTCGTTGATGGCGTAATTCGAGATCAAGTTACGTCGTTTCAGATGTACTTCGAGATCATTCCAGGTAGTAACGTGATGGGCAGGCAGGCGTAGTGCGCTACGCGCTTCAATCCGGCGTCGCCATTCTTCCTGAGAGGAGCAGAAACACTCAATCACAACCAAGCGTGCAATCGTGTCGTGGGCTACAGATGCGGCTGCCGTATAGCCAACCGGCTCACTCAGCGGGCTATCGCAAATCACGCTCAGGCCCTGCAACAGCTGGCGTCGCGCAACATTAAACATGGCCGTATACGCTAAACCACCTGGGTCGTCACACAGGCCATCAAGCACATCCTTAATGTCATCTTTGTCGATCACAGGGATGCGCAGATGCCGCCCAAGCGCTCGCCCGACCACACTTTTGCCGGAGCCAGGGTGGCCTTTGAGGGCAATCAGGAGTGATTTCTTGTTGCTTGTCACAGGTTATGGCTTTTCTAAGATTGAATCAAAGAGCTGCTTCCAGCTGTTGAATGGTCGTGCGCCGATCAGTACTTGGCCATTAACCAGGAATGATGGTGTGCTGTTTAGCCCGCGCGTTGCCGCATCACGTAAATCGGCTTCGATCTGATCTGCGTGGCGATGCGCTTCCATACAGGCGCTTAACACCGTCGAATCCAATGCCAGTTCCTGGGCATAGCTGGCAAAAACTTGCGCATCTTCTGGCCCACCACTCCCCCACTCGTGATTGTCTTGTCCAGCATAGAGGCGCTCATTCATTGGCCAGAATTTACCCTGATCTGCGGCACAGTTTGCAGCATGTGCAGCTTGGAGGGCACCAGGATGAATCTGTACGAGTGGCAAATCGCGGAAGATATAGTAGACCTTGCCAGTTGCTACATACTGTTCTTCGATCAGCGGCTTCGTCTCACGGACGAACCTTGCACAGTATGGTCACTGATAATCACCATACTCAACAACCACAATCGGCGCATTTGGGTTGCCCATGGTACGCACATCCGAACCCGGTTGCGCGCTGAGCGTCGCGCGTTGAGCCTGAAGCAGCGGCGTTCCCTGTGTTTCGGATGCTGGGCGATTCGCGCGTGCTGGCGCCTCCGGCCCACATGCAGCTACGATCAAGGCAACAAACAGCAACGAGAGTGAGCGAAACAAGTTCATATATGAATACCGTATGATCGCCGCAATGATCGCCAAGGTAGTACTCAAACGGGGCAAACTTCAGCAGCTGGGATGCGGCTACTTATGCCTGAGCTAGCGCTCATACAGTTCAAGTTGCCCCTGATCGGAAGAGCGCCGAATGGTGGTCGAATGAATCAGGCTATGTGTACCATCATCGCCACAAAATGGGCAGACCGACCATGTCAGGTCAATGACCTTATCGCACACATTGCAGCGGCGGCGTAATGCCGTATGGCAATGTGGGCAGAGCACATATTCAGTCTCGATACTACGCTGGCACTGTGGGCATGCATAACGCTCATCCATATCGCGTCGTAAGTACTCTTCTTCAAGTTGGCGCTCATAGCGATCGGCTAGGGTTTGCCGTGGGCGCAAAATGAGATGCAGAATAACCCCAGCAAATGGCAAAACCAGGGCCAAGGCAATTGCCAGAACCTGTACAAGCACATCCTCGCTGCGCTCAAGGATATCGCGATATGTCCACAATACTGAAGCGGCCCAAAGAATAACAATATAGGCAGCCAGAAGCCATCCAATTGCTGTCAGTATCGGTACAAGATTTGTGACAAGACTACGTATATCCAATGGTTATTCTTACTCCTTTGTTGGATAATGCCTGCTGAATACTATCCAGCTACTAAGCGTTCGACCCCATCTGCTTCGAGGACAAATACCGTCGCACCGCCAATCTGAACCTCGATTGGTGCTGGTGGGTAGAATTCGCCTGATTCCGCAACTGGTGGCAGCGGCGAGACATAACGGGTTCGGGTATAGCAGTGTTCACGAATATCTTTCATTAATGGGTCGACCTCATGATCTTTGCACGCAATCAGGAGTGTGACGTTACCCTCACGAAGAAACCCACCCTCACTGCTGACTCTTGTGACGCGATGGCCATGCGATGTGAGTGCCTCAATTAGTTCTCCAGCATCTTGCCGTTGGACGACCGCAATCACGAGTTTCATGAAGTTCTCCTTTGGATCAGCGCACTACGCTTCAGGTGAAAGCTGACGAATATCTGTCAAGACCGGCTCGATCCGATCTAAATTTTGCCCCAGTATCTCGGGAATCTGCTGGCGTGCGTCGAAACACTGCCAACGCGCGGGATCTTGGGCAATCAGCTCGCGATACCCCGCCTCGACGCGCTGATGATACGCCAATTCACGGGCATCCAAGCGATTCCACTCGATTGGGTTAACCCGTGCTTCGGTAGGTAACCCCGATACGCCCGCTTCGCCTTGCCAACGCGGCCGCTCCTGCCGTTTTCGACGCTTCCGCTCTAACCCTTCGTCGGCAGTGAGATCCAGATAGATAGTAATATCTGGACGTAACCCACCAGTTGCAGCTGCGGTAATGGCCCGCAATTCATTCAAATCACGCCCAAGCCCATAGCCCTGATAGGCGTAGGTGGAATCGGCATAGCGATCGCATAGCACAATACCACCCTGTTCCAAATATGGCCGAATAACCTCACTCACAAGCTGTGCTCGTGAGGCGGCAAAAAGAAGTGTTTCGGTTGTTGGCGCCATTTCGGTATGTTGGAGATCCAACACGATGCGCCGAATGAGATCACCAATACCTGTACCGCCTGGCTCACGTACCAGGATAACCGGGTAATGGCGGGCATGCAACTGTTCATACAGCAAGCGTGCCTGTGTACTTTTACCGCTGCCCTCCGGCCCTTCGAAGGTGATAAAGACACCCATGTTCTCGACCTATCGCCTCTCTCAGCGTGAGATTTTGACCCTACGGTTTGGCTCACGGCCATGACTCTGCGAGCGTACATTATAACGCTCAGCAATTTGATGTTGAAGGCGCCGCACATAGCTACTGCGTGGTTGCAGATCAACCTGATTGCGCTCACCATTCAATACTTGCGAAATTGCACTTTCGGTCTCCAAAATCACATCATCCAAACCGCGTTCTGTGTCGTTTGGTTCAGATCGTTGTGGTGGGAGGTATGGATTCTCGGTTGATGCTGCCAGATGAAAGACATCAGCGAGTTGGCGTTCCATTTGGGTGGTTGTATTATTCCGCAGTACATAGACAGGTACACCATGTTCTTCTGCTTGGCGCAATGGTGCCGAACCCTGGCGATAGTAATTCTTAATCGTCATCACCATGGTTGCCTCACTGAGCTCGCGCACAATCGTGGCAGGAACATTGAGTGCGGTAATGATCTTCTGCAGCCGATCACGACTGACACCAAACAAGTAAATCCGCTGTGCCTGCATGCTGTTCTGGCTGCTGGGTGTAGGCAGCTGTGCAGTACGTGGTTCTTGGCTAGTTATCGTCTGAGTTGAGCTTGGCCGCTGAAGTCCTTGAGCACCCTGTGCCGAGGTTCGTGGTTCGTTACGGT
>JANLSE010000248.1:0-11198 GCA_031362265.1 Roseiflexaceae bacterium | reverse complement strand
GCCGCTGTTTCGACACGGGTGATCAGGTATGTTGCTGATCTCAGGCCTTGTGCGCTGATCGTCCAGCCAATCAGTGGGAATGTATAGACTATCTGCCCTGGTGTAATAAAGATTGCTGGTAGAGCAATTGTGCCAGTGAAGAACAGCGCACTGATCCAAACGCGTGTCGCAAGTGTACGGATCGGCACCCGCGAGAAGATCGCCAGTAGTAGTGCGAAACCAAAGAGCGCCAGAATCACAAGAATCTGGCGCGAAAGTGCCGCTGCGACAATTAAGGTTAGCAGCCCAACGACCTTGACACGTGGATCGATACCCTGTAGCAGACCAGCGACCTTGGCCAGTTCTTCTGCATACAGGGCACGCTCCATTGCTTCTGCGAGACCAGTGATTGTTCGTTCAACGAACCCTTTACGCCGCCGTTTGCTCACCGCGTCACCCTATCACCACCTCGCAGCGCATGTGCGATCCAGCCAACAATCTGAAAAATGATAATCACTAGCCCTGCGCCAAGCAGCGCCGAGAGGATATAGCCGAATTGCTCACTCTGCATAAAGGGCGGCGCATAATCTGGGATTGGTGCTTTCCAAACTGTTGCGAGTTGCTCAAGGCCCTGTGGCGCTTGCTGCGGGGCGGCAGCATTAATCGACCCGGCGGTAATTGCCTCGCGTGCGACGGGGTCGTTGAAATCCTCGGGTGCCCATTCACCCCAGGCTGTACCGGCTGCTAGCAACCCAAGTGGGGTTGCAATCATCAATACAGCAAGCCCAATCCATAGTGAACGGGTTGCACGCCAACCGCCGCGCTGTGTAAGGTTCTCAATCCCATCCTCAACCGAACGAGCACCTGGCGCTGTTAGCTTCAATAATGATGGGTCGGATTTCTGTAAATAAGCTACTACGCCGCCACTCACAATCAATTCGGCAAACCCAGCAATGGTCAGGTGCCCAATCATCATGGCAGGTAATGCAACACTCAGAGGATATGGCGCATAGAGCGGTGCTCCACTTGCATCCTTAAAGAACTCAGGTTGGATGCCAAATTCAATTGCTGCTAACAGCGCTGCCATATTGATCGCAACATAGCCAGCGATAGCAGCAGCCACGACACGGCGCGGTGAGGTGATTTCTGCCTTACCAGCAATTGCTCGGTATACCCAATACGCTGTTAGCGAGCCAACGATTGCCATATTGAAGCAGTTCGCACCAATCGCAGTGATGCCACCATCGCCAAAGAACAATGCCTGGATGATAAGTGCAACGGAGATCGAGAGGATCGAACCCCACGGCCCAAGCACAATTGCGGCAACACCCATACCAACTGCATGGCCAGTGGTTCCACCTGGTAGCGGCAGATTAAACATCATGATGACAAACGAGAATGCTGCAAAAAGTGAAAGTAATGGCACTAATCGTGTTGAAAGAAGTTTCTTCACACGCTGTAACGCAATGTACCAGAATGGCGCCGCGGCCGCATACATAGCGGCACAGGTAGCTGGACTCAAATATCCATCAGGAATATGCACGGTGTTCACTCCTCGTTCCAACGGTAGTAAATAGACCTATCAACAGTGAGCGGATGTTGAACAATAGTGCTGATGTGGTTGATTGCACTATACCCCTGCTATGGGGTCATGTCAATAGTACGCAATCACTTAGCGTCTTGGATGGTTTGCGGTCAACAGCCTCTGATTCAATAAACGGGCAGACAACAACCGATCATGGTTCACAGATTGAACACCACAATCGATCTAACCATACGTTATAGTCTCTACCACAGGCTCATCATTACATCCGGGTCGATATTTCCACCCGAAAGAATAACCCCAATGCTGCGTAGATCGGATGGATGTCGTTGGTTGAGGAGTGCTGCGAGTACTGTTGCAGCAGATGGCTCTACTACAAGCTTCAGGCGTACTAATGCGAAGCGCATGGCCTCACGAATTTCATCATCGCTAACGATCAGTATCTGCTCGACATGCTGTTGTATAACAGGGAATGTTAGCGTACCAGGCATTGTGATTCGCAGCCCGTCTGCTATCGTTTGGGGTGGTGCGATCCGGATGCGTTCACCAGCATGAAGTGAACGGGCAGTATCATCTGCGTCGGCTGGTTCGACACCAAATACCCGAATCGTGCTGCGGATGCCATGTGCCGCAATGGCTGTGCCACTCATCAGCCCACCACCTCCAATTGGTGCCAGTATGGCATCAAGTTCAGGGTGCTCTTCGAGGAGTTCCAATGTTGCCGTACCTGCGCCAGCCATAATATGCGGATGATCATATGGTGGAATCA
The DNA here is from genome assembly GCA_031362265.1 of Roseiflexaceae bacterium. Taxonomy (GTDB): domain Bacteria; phylum Chloroflexota; class Chloroflexia; order Chloroflexales; family Roseiflexaceae; genus JANLSE01. The sequence goes on along the minus strand of JANLSE010000248.1, from coordinate 8,907 downwards.
ATGCCAGGTTACGCTCGGCCGCAATCGCACCAGTAAACGCATCGCGGTCATCGGTGTACCGATTGTAAAAGATGATCTCGGCACCGTAGCCGCGTGTTGCGGCCACCTTGACAGCTGGTGCATCATTGGGCATACAAATCACCGCTGGAATCCCCAATAGCTGTGCGGCCAATGCCACCCCTTGTGCATGGTTCCCCGAAGAGAAGGCGATCACACCATTGGTATTCCCCGTTCCCTGTGCGCTGTACACTGCCTCATGTACAAGGCGACTAATCGCGTTATAGGCGCCACGGAATTTGAATGCCCCACCACGTTGCAGATTCTCGCATTTGAGGAATACCTGGCAACCCGCAAGGCCATTAAGGGTTCGCGAAGTGACAACGGGCGTATGATGGGCAATGCCCGCTAGGCGTGCGCCAGCATCTCGAATATCTAGGAGGGAGATAGTATCAGCCACAATTGAAATCCTTATTCTCCGCACACGGTTAATACCAAAAGGTTACAAGATTTGGCCTGGCGATCAGTGTGCCAAGCGCCAGCATGTTTGTACTGGGGTTGGATGTCATCGTGGCACCTTTCTGTATGCGAGTTAACGCTCCAGTTCGACCAGCAGCACCGCAATATCGGCAGGGTTGATGCCGGCAAGCCGCGCAGCCTGCCCAAGTGTTGCCGGGCGTACCCGAGAAAGTACCTGACGCGCCTCATTACGCAACCCACGAATCGCAGCGTAATCGAATGTATCGGGCAAACGGCGCGTTTCCATACGTATTGCACGGTCGATCTCACGTTGCTGCTTCACCAAATACCCACCATACTTGCTGCCAATCACAGCTTGTTCGACAACATGGGCGGGTGCATTGGGTAGCTCAAGCGCCTCGCGTAGTTGCTCATAGCCAACCTCTGGCCGCCGCAAGAGATCCTCAGCAGTTGCTTCAGTATGGATGGGAGCGATTCCTACTTGCTCAAGGCGTGCATTGGTTGCTGCGGAAGGGAAGACGCGTCGGCCACGCAGGATTTCAATCAGTCCTTCGCTTTCAGCCCGCTTCTGCTCCACCGCTGCGGCACGCCCTTGGGCAACAAGGCCAAGCTCAGCGGCAATTGGTGTCAGGCGTAAATCGGCATTGTCGCTACGCAACATAAGCCGATGCTCGGCCCGTGATGTGAACATGCGATATGGCTCATGGATCTCTTTAGTGACGAGATCATCAATCAGAACGCCAATATAGGCCTGATCACGGCGTAACACCACCGCAGGCTTGCTATGCGCGTGTCGTGCAGCATTTATTCCAGCGATCAGGCCCTGGGCTGCGGCTTCCTCATAACCTGTTGTTCCATTGATCTGGCCTGCCAGAAACAATCCTGGTTGGCGCTTCGCTTCCAATGATGGCCCAATCTCACCGGTGGCAATCGCATCATATTCAATCGCATAGCCAGGGCGCATCAATTCCACTCGGCGTAGTGCAGGGATGGTTCGTAACATGGCCCATTGGACATCCTCCGGCAGTGAGGTGTTACATCCCTGAACATATACCTCGCTGGTCTCCCATCCTTCTGGTTCCAGGAACATGCCATGGCGCTCTTTATCGGCAAAACGCACGATTTTATCTTCGATGCTTGGGCAGTAGCGTGGCCCAACCCCCTCGATTACGCCACTAAACATTGGTGCACGCGCCAAATTAGCCTGCACAATCGCATGAAATTCGGCGGTGGTATGGACGAGGTAACATGGGAGTTGATCGCGCCAACCGCCCAACATCGGTAATGGATAGACAGCGGCAGGCGGGCCGGAGTATGAGGGAACAGGAAGAGACATGGAGACTGGGAGACTAGGAGATCGGGAGGTTAACCCATATTGGTCGCCAATATCACTGTCGCGTCTCCTTGTCTCCTTGTCTTCGCCCTCCTGATAATAATGGCCAAACCATAGTGGGACTGTACTACCTTCTTGCACTTCTGTCTTGTTAAAATCGATCGTGCGTGCATCGATTCGTGGTGGTGTGCCAGTTTTCAAGCGTACAAGTGGGAACCCGCGCGCCGCAAGATCTTCGCCAAGTGCTACAGATGGGGCTTCACCTGCACGTCCGGCACCCCAGATCGCCTCACCCGTGATCGCTCGCCCACGCAGAAATGTCCCGGTGGTTACTATAAGCGCGCGCCCACGGAAGATGCGACCAGTGTGGGTCGTAACCGCGAATCCAGGATGACCATGTGGCGTGGCTGTGGGATCGATCTGAGAAGTGCCATCCAGTGTTGCAATCTGTGTGACCATGGCCTGCTTTAGATCCAGGTTTGGCACGGCTTCAAGGGTTTCTTTCATCACCTTGGCATAGAGACGCTTATCGGCCTGGGCACGCAGGGCTTGGACAGCAGGGCCTTTGCTTTCGTTTAGTAATCGGATCTGGATAAAGGTACGATCGGTTATTTTGGCCATCAGCCCGCCAAGTGCATCAATTTCGCGCACAAGATGGCCTTTGGCTGGCCCGCCAATACTTGGGTTGCACGACATATGGGCCAATTTATCGAGATCGATTGTGAGTAAGAGCGTCTGGCAGCTCATTCGTGCAGCGGCATTCGCAGCCTCACAGCCGGCATGCCCCGCACCAATCACAATCACGTCGTAGATAGTATCATGGAGGTTGGTATTCATAAAATGAATTATAACATTCCAGAATGCAATAGGTGTATACGACCATGTATGGATCTGGTTGGCAGGCGATTATTTTCTATTATTTGACGCACCTGACACAATCTCCTATCATACCGCGATTGATACAGCGAGAGCCTGAAGGAATGTATGCGAATAGCGATTACTGGCGCATCTGGGCAACTTGGCCGAGCCCTACAGACAGCACTAGCACCTCAGCATACGATTATTGGGTTGGGCCATGCCGACCTGGAATTGGGCGATCCACACTGTATCAGGACGATCACCGCAACACAGGCAGATATTGTTATTCATCCAGCCGCTTTCACCAATGTCGATGGATGTGCCCGTGAACCAGAGCGCGCATATAGGACGAATGGTCTCGGAACGCGTTATGTGGCGCTGGCATGCCGGCAGATGGGTGCCGCGCTAGTCTATATCAGCACCAATGAAGTCTTCGATGGAAGTGCCAACCGGCCGTATCTTGAATATGATTCGCCCCACCCAATCAACCAGTATGGTTGGTCCAAATACGTTGGTGAACAGGCGGTACGCGAGCTTGTTGAGCGACATTATATTGCGCGAGTAGCCTGGCTGTATGGTGGCGAACGTAACTTTATTCGCACGGTATTGCGGTTAGCTGCTGAGCGTGATACCCTCAACATGGTGGCGGATGAGATTGGTAGCCCAACCTACGCCAATGATGCTGCCGCAGCGATTGCGGCCTTGCTGCACACTGAGTGTTACGGAACATTCCATATTGTCAATCAGGGTTTTTGCTCGCGCTATGATCTGGCAACTGCGGCATTGCGCATGGTGGGCAAGCCCAATTATGATTTGCGCCCGATTGCATTGGCCGATTTCAAACGCGATAGTATTGTGCCACCGTACACTGCGCTTCATAATATCGCTGCCGCCGATTTAGGCATTACACTGCGGCCCTGGCAGGATGCGCTTTCGGAGTATATAGCAACGTTGTGATTGATATTCTTATTCCGAACTACAATGGTGCCGCACTCCTCCCTACGTGTATGCAAGCACTACGCCAGCAGACCCGGCGCGATTTTTGTATTACGGTGGTCGATGATGGCTCAACCGATGACTCGTGTGCTCTTTTGGCACGCGATTATCCTGAGGTACGCGTACTACGCCTAGAACAGAACCGTGGCCTAGCCTTTGCGCTCAATCGTGCGATTGCTACCACCACAAATGAAATAGTAGTACTGCTGAATAATGATACAGAAGCAGATCCCGCCTGGCTTGCAGAGCTTGTTGGCGCCCTTGATCGCTTTCCCATATACCAGATAGCGGCCAGTAAACTCAGGTTGTTCGATCGGCGCGATTATCTTCATTCAGCTGGCGATTTCTATGGGAACAATGGTGTACCGGGCAGCCGTGGTGTTTGGCAGCAAGATCGTGGCCAGTATGATGCGCTTGAAGAAGTGTTTGGTGCCTGCGCAGGGGCAGCTGCCTATCGCCGCCAAGCGCTTGATCTACTTGCTGAAGGCGGCAATCTATTCGACGAAGATTTGGTGATGTATTGCGAGGATGTTGATCTTAATCTGCGTGCACAAAACCATGACATGCGTACCATTTATGTTCCGACCGCAGTTGTTTATCATAAACTGAGTGCAACTGGTGGCGGGAATCTGGCCAGTTACTATTGTGGCCGCAACTTTATGCTTGTTTGGGTTAAGAACATGTCAGCGGATAAACTTTGGCGCTATTGGCCAAATGTTGTTTGGTCCCAATTGGGGTTCGCCTTGCACTCACTCTGGCATATCCGCGAATCAGCAGCACGTGCGCGATTACGTGGCCAAATCGTAGGGCTCGGCCAATTACCAACGTTTTGGAAGAAACGTTCAAAGAGGTAACTACCTGTGAGTGAATCTCTCCTTCTCTCTGTTGTGGTGCCAGCATATAACGAAGAGCGCCGCTTACCCGAAAGCATGCGTCAGATATTGGAGTATCTTGATGCACAGCCCTACCGTAGCGAACTGATTATTGCTGATGATGGTAGTAGTGATGGTACGGTAGCGTATGTCGAACAATTGGCCGCCCAACAACCTAATCTACGGCTGCTCCGGCTCGACCATCGTGGCAAGGGGTATGCTGTACGAGCTGGAGCACTGGCTGCGCATGGTGACTTTGTGCTACTCTGTGATGCCGATTTAGCAGTGCCAATTGACAAATGGGATGTATTACATGCCGAACTGGAGCGTGGCTACCATATTGCAATCGGTTCTCGCGAAGGCGTTGGTGCAACCCGTGAGGGTGAGCCTTGGCAGCGCCATGTCATGGGTCGCGTCTTTAATCTAATCATTCGTATGGTAGCGATTGGTTCCTTCCAGGATACTCAATGTGGCTTTAAGGCATTGCATCGCGCTGTTTCTGACGATCTCTTTCATCGTGTCCGCATCTATGGCGATGATGCCCCACGAGTCCATGGTGCTGCTGTCACGGCTTATGATGTCGAGCTCCTCTACCTTGCAGTGCAGCGTGGCTATCGGGTGGCTGAAATCCCCATGCCGTGGCGCTATGGCGAAGAGACGAAGGTGAGTGCGATGCGCGATTCTTGGCGCAACCTACGCGATGTCCTACGTGTACGCTGGAATGCCTTACGCGGCGCCTACCGCGATTTACAGGCACCACTTGTCGCTTTGCCCTCAGAACGCAGAACGGAAGGCGCAGAGCGCAGAATGTGAGACACAACAGCGCAGAGCGCAGAGCGCAAAACAGACTGAACAAGAGGATTCAGGAGACACGGAGACACAGAGACACGGAGACAATTGTAGCGCTCCAATGCTCCAATGCTCCAATGCTCCAATGCTCAGAACAAACCCTTTACACCGAACACAAGAAGAACATTCGTTCTACCGCATGGGGATGAGGGAAACCATGTGGGTTAATGTGGGAAAGTGTGGGATATTTTGTGGATAATGGATAACCAAGCACTTCTTCTTACATTCTGTTTCTTATAATGTATGCATGGAATCATACTCCATGCGGAGTAACGTATGAATCATCAGCTGCGGATCGCACATCTTTACCCAGATCACATGAATATCTATGGTGATCGCGGCAATATTCTAACGCTACGGCAACGCTGTGCATGGCGGGGTATTGAGGGTGAGGTTATCGCGGTTCAGCCAGGGGCTGAGATCGATTGGAGTACGATCGATCTGGCCTTTTTTGGTGGCGGGCAGGATAGCGGCCAAGCATTGATTGCCAAAGATTTTGTTGAACAGCAAGGGCATGGGCTGCGTCAGGCGATACATGCTGGCCTGGTAGTACTAGCGATCTGTGGTGGGTATCAGCTACTTGGGCGCTACTTTCTCACCCATACTGGTGAACAGCTCCCTGGGATTGGTGCACTCGATGTACATACCGTCGGTGGGGATGTCCGCCTGATTGGCAATATTGTGGTGGAAGCACAGTTCGCTGGTGGCTCAGTACCAACCATGCTGGTAGGTTTCGAAAATCATAGTGGGCGCACCTATTTAGGGTCTGGCGTAGTTCCACTTGGGCGAGTTCTGTGTGGGCATGGCAATAATGGCGCGGATGGCAGCGAAGGTGCTATCTATCAGAACACCTTTGGCTGCTATATGCATGGATCCTTATTGCCAAAGAATCCGCATTTCGCCGATCACCTACTGAGTTTGGCGCTCACTCGGCGTTATGGGAACGCTACTTACCTGACGCCGCTCAACGATACACTTGAATTGGGTGCGCAACGGGTTATGGTTGAAAGGCTTCTGAAGCAATAAAGTCTTCCGAAAGAATGGGTAATGACAAGCTACGATTATGACGCGATTATTGTTGGTGGTGGACATAACGGGTTAACTTGTGCAGGATATCTTGCGCGTGGCGGGCTGCGCGTGTTGGTTCTTGAGCGGCGGCCAATTGTTGGCGGTGCTGTATGTACGGAAGAAGTAATTCCAGGCTATAAGATCGATGTTGGTTCTTCCGCACACATCATGATTCATCTCACGCCAGTGATCCGTGAACTGGAACTCGAGCGCTATGGTCTAGAGTATATTGATATGAATCCCTATGCCTACTATCCGCTACTGGATGGTTCGGGCGCGATTGGCCTTTATCGTGATATTGATCAAACCTGCGACTCGATCGCGCGTATTTCGCCGCGTGATGCCGAGGCCTACCGGCGCTTCCTGGCGTACTGGAAGCCGATTAATGAGGCAGTCTTCGAGACATTCCTAAACCCGCCGAGTGTGCTCGGCCTATTTGGCAGCATGATTAAGGCTCAGCGCCAGCTCGGTGGGTTTGGCAGCAGTATGGAGACCGTACGGCGGCTGTTTACTTCATATGGACAGATTATTCAGGAGAACTTTACCAGCGAACCAATGCGCGCTTTTATGGCATGGCTTGGCGCACAATCCGGCCCAGCCCCTGATGAGATCGGGGCGGGTGATTTTGTTGGTTGGTATGCCATGATGCATTCCAGTGGCGCAAAGCATCCGCGTGGTGGTAGTGGCATGCTGACACAGGCTATGGCGCGTTCGCTCGAGGCAGCTGGCGGCGTTGTGCGGCTCGATGCACCAGTTGAACGTATCTTAGTGCGCAATGGACGTGTACAGGGCGTGCAGCTGGTTGGCGGCGCACAGATCTCAGCGCGCTTAGTGATCTCGAATGCGCATGTTCAAACAACAATGCTGCAACTGGTTGGGGCAGAACATTTGCCAGGTAATCTCGCTGAGCGTGTACGCAATATTCGGGTGGGCAATGGGTTTGGAATGACGGTGCGCTGTGCCGCCGAGGAGTTGCCCGATTATCTTGGTGCGCCATCGGGAGGGCAGCCCCACGAGAGCCATCATGGGCTACAGATGTTGTGCCCTTCAGTGGCCTATCTGCGTAACGCATTCGCCGATTATCAGCGCGGTTTACCCTCACGCGATCCGGCAGTGATCGCAATGACATTTTCGGCAATTGATCCCGATGTTGCGCCGCCTGGCAAACATACCGTCTTCCTTTGGGCACAGTATTTTCCGTATGAACTTGCCGAAGGCCAGCAGTGGGATACTATCCGAGAGCAGGTCGCCGATAGCATCCTGGAGGTGCTGTATCGCCATGCACCTAACATGCGCGGCAAGATCATTGATCGCTTCATCCAGAGCCCGCTGGATCTTGAGCGGCGGCTTGGGTTGGTGCGTGGTAATGTCATGCATGTCGAAATGTCGTTCGACCAGATGTTTTTCTTCCGCCCACTACCCGAACTCTCCTCATATCGTACCCCAATAGCTGGCTTATACCTCACCGGCGCGAGTACTCACCCAGGTGGAGGCGTATTTGCCGCAAGCGGCCGTAATACTGCACGGGTTGTGCTCGCCGATCAGCATAAGGTGTGGCGGCGCTAATTGTCGTATATAAGGGCGCGAAACGCACAGACGCTAGGCAGTGAGGCTTTTTCATACCTACACAGCCTAGCGCCCGTACATTAAGAAACCGCTATGCCTTACGACATCGGTCGACACACCGCTTCTGGCCCTCTGCCAACACGTGCTTTAAAGAAGGCCTGAATCGTGGCGGGATCATACTTGTCCAGCTTGAGCATGTATGCCCAGGCAGTGACAGTAATCGGGTTGGCGAGCCCATCACGCGGCTCAAGGATGATACAAGGATTCTGGCGTTGCAGATCACGGGTAAGATCCGAGAGCTGGCCAACTGTTGTAGCATCCAAGCTTGAGCTGTAATGAATAATGACACCACCATGCTCAAGGTTATGCACGGTGATTGTGTCGGAAATTGGCTTGGTCTGTACACCCCACGGGCCGATGCCTCCGCCCCAATGATAGCCAGATGTCGGAGGATCAGAGTTGTACGCTACTGGTAATACGTCATTGGGAGTCTGAAGATGTAGGCTTGGCCCGATATCAGGAATTTTCTCACCGATACTTGCACCATTATTACGGGTAAAGGAAAATACAGCTGCCGCCACAATCAGTAGCAGTACCACACCGCCACCAATCAGTAGCGGAGTATTGTTCTTTTGAGCTTTGCGAACGGTGCGTCCGCCTCCGGTGCGGCGCGGGCTTGTGCGTGTCATGGATCTCTCCTGCAATTTGGTTGAATTCAATAGGGGTATTTTACACGATGTGGCGTGGTTAGTGGCTAAGGGTTAATGGCAATGTCTTTCGATGAAGGTCAACCCACGAGCAAGAAGGGAACGTTAACGCAAAGACGCAAAGGCGCAAAGATGCGAAAACGCGAAAACGCGAAGGGTATCAAATATTGCGCCTTTGCGC
>JANLSE010000547.1:0-3435 GCA_031362265.1 Roseiflexaceae bacterium | reverse complement strand
GTCGCCGACCTTGAGGTTGTTGCGTTGCAGGGGCTTGATCTTGAGATCGAGCACGGTGAGTTTGTTGCGCTAGTCGGGCCTTCGGGATCGGGCAAATCCACACTTATGAGCGCGCTTGGTGGGCTGGATCGGCCTTCAGCGGGCCAGCTTGTCGTCGATGGCCGAGATCTACTGACGCTTGGGGCCAATGAACTAACAAGCTATCGTCGCAATAAGATCGGCTTCGTCTGGCAGCAGACAACCCGCAACCTATTGCCCTATCTTACCGCTCGTGAGAATATCGAATTACTGGCAACGCTCTCTGGCCAGGGGCGCAGTGCGCGGCGATCGTGGGCTGATGAACTACTCGCATCAGTAGGCGCAACCGAATTCACCCACCGCAGGCCACCCCAACTCTCTGGCGGGCAACAGCAACGCGTCGCAATCGCATGCGCGCTGGCGAATCGACCGACGATCCTGCTTGGTGATGAACCAACGGGCGAGGTTGACTGGCCGACGGCCCAACTGATCCTGGCGCTGCTACGCGATCTGCGTGATCGTTATGGCCTGACAGTTGTGATGGTGACGCATGACCCGCGCGTTGCAGCAACAGCCGATCGGGTTGTTGCCATTCGCGATGGGCGTACAAGCACCGAACGCGTCCATAGCCAGAATGACGATGGCGTACAGCAGCCACATAGCGAAGAATTAGTGGTTGTCGATACTGCTGGACGCCTACAAATTCCGGCGGAGCAACGCCTGATGGCAGGGATTGGCCGACGCGCGCGGGTTGAAGTAGTCGATGGTGGTATCCTCATTCGGCCAGGTACAACTGATGAGGAAGAGGAGACCGCCGAGGCGCTCGATGGTGACGATGAACGTGAGATGCTGCGGATTTATCGTGGATAATGTAATGACAGCTACTATTCTTGTCGAAAACGTTGATCGCATGTTTCACTCCGGCGGGCGTGAGGTTGCCGCGCTACGTGAGGTGAGCCTGAGCGTACCGCGCGGGCGCTTTGTGGTGCTTATGGGCCCAAGCGGAAGTGGCAAGACAACCCTGCTGAATCTAATCGGTGGACTCGATCAGCCCAGTGCAGGGAATGTTACTGTCGATGGAAAACGCCTGAGTGATATGGGAGCCAGTGAACTGACGATATTGCGTCGACATATTGGCTTCATCTTTCAGAGTTTTGCACTAGCGCCAACCGCAACGGCCTACGAAAATATCGAACTAGCGTTACGAATCGCTGGAGATGTACCGCGCCGCGAATGGGATGCACGTGTACGGCGCTGCTTGGCCGCAGTTGGGCTCGGTGAGCGGGCGCATCACCGGCCATATGAACTCTCCGGCGGGCAGCAACAGCGCGTGGCGATTGCAAGAGCGCTCGTCACCCGCCCTGCCATTATCCTGGCCGATGAGCCAACTGGTGATCTCGACAGCCGCACCGGTGAGCGCATGCTGACCCTGCTACGCACCCTGTGCGACTACGAACATGTGACACTTCTCATGGCTACCCACGACCCCGCCGCCGCAACCTTTGCCGATGATCTGTATCGCCTCCGCGATGGGCAGGTGGTATCACTGGAACATCCGCGCCGCACCAGCGCGTAAGGTCATTCATAACCAGGACATTTGTCAAGCTTGTTTTCCAACCAAGGAACGCTAGAATAGAATTAACTGTGCTGGCACACTAATCAGCGGCATAGTCGACACCCAGGCTTCTTTCTGCATTACATTCCAGGGAGTTTACTATGTTGCACAGCCGTAGGCTTTGGTTTGTGCTCGTTGCATGCTGCTTACTCACACTAGCTACCGGGCCAGCATCGGCTGCTACCCCACAGGCCGCCGGTCACCAGTCGCTTACAGTAATGAGCGACACCGAAGATCCCGCATATGACGATATCTCCCCGGCGCAGGAGAAAGCTATGTGGGCAGAGATTCAAGCCAATACCGAAATGTTGCGTAAGAGTGGCGTATTAGCCGCACCCAATCTATCCATAACCATACCGCTAGGTTTTCCGTTGCGCCTAGCCCCAGGCCTCACTGATGCGGGTGGTTTCCGCGTATCGGCCTTTGTCGATCATAACCCTGCCAGTGGCCAGGTTCTCGATTACAATGGTGGCTCGCGCACATATGATGGCCATCGTGGCACCGATTATGCACTCTCGCCCTTCCCATGGAACAAGCTCAATACAGGTGATGTACAGGTCGTTGCTGCCGCCGCAGGCACGATTGTCGCGAAAGCCAATGGTGACCCCACTGATCACAATTGTATCACCAGCAGTAGTGATAACTGGAATTATGTTGCCTTGACCCATGCCGATGGCCATATGACAATCTATGGCCATATGCGATATAACTCGATCACCAACAAAGCTATCGGCCAAACTGTGGTGCAGGGCGAGCTTTTAGGTACAGCCGCAAGCTCAGGCAATTCCAGCGGGCCACATTTACATTTTGAAGTGCGCACTGGCAGTTTCACGAACGCAGAATGGATCGATCCATACGCCGGGCCAAAAAGTCAAGCACAATCACTATGGGTTAGCCAGCGCCCCTACTATGATTCGGCGATCAACAAACTAGCAACCCATTCGGCGCCACCGAGCAACCCCGATCCATGTCAACCCACGATCACCAATCTCCAGGATCATTTCAACGCACCTGCCAATATCTATTTCTATGCCTATTACCGTGATTTCCAGGGCGGGCTGGTCACTCAGTTCACAATCAATCGGCCAGATGGCAGCGTCTTCCAATCCTGGCAGGATGTTCCCGCAAATGGCGCGTTTTCTTCTTCCGCCTTCCGTGCAAAAGTGTTTTCGATTTCCGAGCTTGACCCCGTAGGCACATGGCGCTTTGCAGCAACCTATAATGGCCAAACGTATCAGTCATTTTTTGTATTAGGCGCGCCATTGGTGCTAAACCATAAAGTCTACATACCATTGGCACATCGCTAAGTGCGTTCTGCGCTTTGCGCTCTGCGTTCTTGCGCTTTGCGCTTTGCGCTCTGCGCTCTGCGCTTTGCGCTTCACCACTTTCCCCAAAACGCATCCTCCAGCAACTGCCGGATTCCAGTTTGGGTCAGGGGCGCCGGGTTGGGGTAGGCTGCACTACTAGCAAGGGCCGCCGCTTCATCCAGCGCCTCGGCAGGCATCCCAATCTCACGGAGGCTAGCTGGTGCACCAATTGAGCGATTCAAATCATGGAGGCCAGCGGGTGCGTTCGTGGCACCTAGTGCGCGTGCAATCCGAACCATAGCAGTGGCCGCGGCATTCTGGTTATAGGCGGCAGTATAGGGCAGTAGAACGGTGTGTAGTTCGGCATGGGGCAACTTATAGCGCCCACCTAATGTATGGCAGAGTTTATGATGCAGACCCATAGCGACCATGCCAAGAGCACTCCCGGCCAGCCAAGCACCATACAGCGCCATACCGCGTGGGTTTGGGTCGGTA
>JANLSE010000229.1:0-2516 GCA_031362265.1 Roseiflexaceae bacterium | reverse complement strand
GCAGATTTGAATCTAGCAGTTGCACGCACCGTTATAGGCGGATTCTCGTATGCTGGGCAGACATGCATCAGCGTGCAGCGGGTATTCGTTCACGAGGATATCTTCGAAGGCTTTATGGATCAATTTGTTCCAGCGGTTCGTGCACTCAAACTAGGCCACCCCCTCGACGAAACCAGTGATCTGTCTGCATTGATCAACCCTGGTGAGGGTGAGCGTGTTACAGCGTGGCTAGCCGAGGCGCGCGATGCCGGAGCCGAGGTACTGGTGGGAGGCGGGGTCTCGAATGCGGCTGTGGAGCCTACCGTGATTGTGCGCGCAGGCCCACAATTACGCGTTAACTGCCAAGAGATCTTCGCGCCAGTGGTAACTGTGCAAACCTATCGCGATTTTGGCGAAGCATTGGCAGCCGTCAACGATAGTGATTTCGGCCTGCAAGCAGGGGTCTTCACACGCGATATCGGGCGAATCTTCCAAGCATATGAAACACTTGAGGTTGGTGGCGTAATCGCTAATGATGTGCCTACCTGGCGCGTCGATCCCATGCCCTACGGTGGCGTCAAACATTCTGGCTTCGGTCGCGAAGGGCTCAAATACGCAATCGAGGAAATGACAGAGCCAAAGTTGCTGGTACTCAACCTAAACGCGTAGCTTGTTTCCAACGCAAGAACGCAAAACGCAAAGGCGCAAAGACGCAAAGGCGCGGGTACCCTTTGGGTGCGCAAAGGCGCAAGATTCATATTCCTATTGCTGTGCAACAGACGGAACGCAAAGGCGCAAAGGCGCAAAGACGCAAAGACGCAAGATTTATATTCCTACAGCTGCCCAGCACACGAAGCGACATATCGGTTCTTGACTCCAAGCAGGCGAACACAAGGTTCGCCCGTACCATGCTAGCAGAAGCATGGGCATAATTAAGCGAACCTCGTGTTGGTTCTTGGTTCTTGGCTTCCGCCGTGAGCGTCAGCCGAACGGTTCTGCGGTTCTGCGGTTCTGCGGTTCTGCGGTTCCGCAGTTCTGCTTACTCTACCTGCCGTCCGAGCGAACTGGAGTTGGTGTTGCGGGTACAGGTATGGGCGTTGGGGTTGGTGGTGGTGGCTCGTAGTTCAGCACCCAGGTACGCCAGCTCTCGGTAATCTCAGGGAGCGTTTTGCCAAGAACGCCCTTATAATCGGCGGAGCCAACCGCACGGCCACGCGAGCTACGATACAATTCATCCAATGTTGCCATGCCATAGCGACGATAGATATAGCTCACAAACGAGGCCCACAGCTCATAGGCATTATCGGAACCGTAATGCTGCGCGCCAACCAGGGTAAGTGGTACACCACGATGGTAGAGCTGATTTGCACGGCCACGCCAGCTTGGGACACCATATTCCTTGAGCCAACGAACCCCGGCAACCCAAGTCGCCTGACCTTCAAGCAGAATCATATCCGACCGGCTATGAATTGCGTCGCCATAACGCTCATTCTGGAGCTGATGAGCCATCTCGTGTGAGGCAATTGTAAATGCCGCACTGATATCTTCCTGGGAATTATAGAAAATCTCGATCCGGCCTGCATCGGTATACGCGATTCCACGAGTTCCCGCAGATGGCGCAGAACCTTTGCTATAGAATCCAATCGATATCCGCCGACCAAGTTTGGTTGGATAAAAACCAGCCTCATTCTGAATTAAGAGCGACTCGAGCTTCCAGGCGACATCAGCGACATCCTTCGGGCTAAATGTTCCAGTGCCAACATACACATCAATTCGCTGTGTTTGTAGCAACAGCCTGCCACGCAGGCGTGGGCCGTAGCCGACAATCTTTGCGAGCCGCGCACGTGGCTTTGCGGTTGGAAACAGAACCTCAGGTGAAGGAACAAGCGCAAGATCGAGAAACTCCTGCGCCGAGAATGAGCCTTCCAGAGCCATAGCGTTAGTGCTAAAATGCTCTAAGCTCAGTGCCTCAAGTGGAACCGGAACCGGAACTGGTTGCTCGAAGGGAGAGGCCAACTGATCAGTATGAACACCGCTGCCTTGAGCAACATCGATAGCATGCTCGGCCTGAGTAGTAGCGCCACGTGGGCTAATAGCAATCAGGGCTAAGCAAAGTAAAATGCAACCAGCAATCAGGGCCGGTCGACGACCAATGTGTCTCATGAACTCTCCTCTCCCGCACCACAGCTCACAGAGGCGTCTATCATGGAAGCCTCACATTACTGAATGTGGATCGGGAAATGTGGTGCATGATGTACCATGGAGCGAACAGATTGTCAAATCCGCTTAACAATATGGCCATTGAAACACACGAACTGAGCCGCAGCTTTGGTAAACAGCTTGCGGTCGAGAAGCTCAATCTGAGCATTCCGGCATGTACCGTTTTTGGCTTCCTAGGGCCAAATGGCGCTGGCAAAACAACAACGATTCGTATGTTAACTGGCCTGATTGCGCCGAGTGCAGGGAGTGCGATTGTTGGCGGGTATCAGATTGGGCCACAAAGCAGCGCTGTACGCCAGTCGGTTGGCCTCTTAACC
>JANLSE010000183.1:0-6240 GCA_031362265.1 Roseiflexaceae bacterium | reverse complement strand
GCCAGGAACAACCGATGAGGAGTTGCGGGGATTTTTGGGTGATGATGAAACCGCATTCTATTGCGGTGGCCACACCCATATGCAGCAGATCCGCCATTTGGGGCGCAGCTTCTTTTTTAACCCTGGGAGTGTTGGTTTTGCCTGGCGTCACAACCAGGATTTTGCCCAGTTCAAGGCTGATCCATGGGCGGAATATGCGATCCTTACGGTCGAAGGCGCACGGCTGAGCCTGGAATTTCGCCGCATCCCATTTGATGTAACGGCGTTGATTGAGGTCTACCAGACCTGTGGGCGTCCATTTGCAGATGTGGCAGTGCGACAGTACCAACCTTGAATACTCACCACAGAGGCACAGAGGTCACAGAGGGTAGAAGATCAAGAACTCTGTGTCTCTGTGCCTCTGTGGTAAAAAGCGGCACCTTGTCTGCTGTTATTTTGAATATGATACGGTGTATGGTGCAGCCGTTCTGCACCTTGATCGGTTATGAGATAGCCATCCTCAACGCGCAGACCACCCCATGGTGTATTAAAGAGTGGGATATCGATCGAGATAATCATGTCCTTCTTGAGCACTGCAGTACTGCTTGGCCCGAAAATTGGTGGTTCGAATTCAATCACACCAACACTATGCACTCCCGAGTAGAGGAAATACTGGCCTAAATTGGCAGCGCTGACTACCTGGCGACCAATCGCCTCGACGGCACGACCCTCAATGCCAGGGCGTAGTGCGCGGAAACAGGCCTCCTGGGCGGTGATCGCCACATCCAATGCTTGGCGAATTTCCTGGCCGGGATCGCCCACAAGTACAAGCCGGCCAATCGCGGCGTGATACCCTTCGTAACGTGGGGCGATCGTAAGTAAAACGAAATCGTTCGGCTCAATCTGGCGAAATGTTGAGCGTGCCAGGATTGGTCGGGTATTTGGCCCAGAAGCGACAATCGTGTCGATCCCGGTACCTTCACTACCAGCTCTACGCATGGCTGCCTCGATTTCCGCGGCGATCTCACGTTCAGTAATGCCAACCTTGATGGTATCCACAGCGGCTTGGAACCCGGCCTCAGCGATCTGATAAGCATGACGAATGATTGCCAGTTCTGCTGGTGATTTCTCGGCGCGTAGATCGCACATTGCAGCTTCGACATCGAGCCATTCGGCATTGGGTATCGCCAGGTGTAGGGCACTTAGCAAATCTGCGCTCACCAGCCCTTGTCCGGCCAGGCCAACCCTATGGAGGGTTGAGATATCCTGCCCGATCTCGGTTAGGATCTCATTCAGGCTTTGAATCTTGGAGAAGGGGTAATCTTCATTGGGGTGCGTAAACTCACGCAGGATACGCACATCTGGAATCTGCCCAACAAGCAGCGCATATTGATCGCTCTCCGGGCCAACCAACATCACTGGGCTACCCTGTTTTGGCATCAATACACACACCGGCTCAAAATGAACTGGGAAATTGGCCAACCAACGTGCATGCGCCGCGCCATAGGTAGCGCGATCATCGGCATAGGCGATCAGCAGCTCAAGCCCTTGTATGGCCATCATTGATTGGACGTTTCGCCAGCGTATCGGATATTCCGTGGCAGGAATCGTTGGTCTGGTTGATAATTGCGCCATGCTCTGCTCCTTCTCTGAGCGCTATTGGGCCAACACCATGCTGAAATCACCAATCGGCGACGCTCTGATCGCTTGGATGGTAATATTCGCCACCCAGTTCTTCTTCCCATGTTTCGAGGGTGCGCTCTGCTACCTGTGGATCTGGCTCAACTCCCAGCCCAGGAGCTGTGGGTAGTGCGATATGTCCATCGCGTACCAGCCAGGGGTTTTGTAGCAACCCTACGCCTAAACTCGCGTCGATTTGTTCCTGAATAAGGAAGTTTGGAATGACCGCATCCACATGCAGTGCGGCTGCCAGGGCAATTGGCCCAATCGCGCAGTGGGGTGCGAGATGCATATAATAGATCTCGGCGAAATTGGCAACCTTCTTCAGTTCAGTGATCCCACCAACATGCGACACATCGGGCTGAAGGTAGGCTGCGGCCTGTGTTTCACATACCTCGCGGAAGCCCCAGCGCGTCAGCAGGCGTTCGCCGGTTGCAATTGGTATCCTTACACTCTCAGATACTTTGCGCAGGGCAGGAACATTCTCTTGCGGTACTGGCTCTTCCACAAACATCGGGCGCATACCCTGGATTTCATGACAGATTTCGATCGCGAGGGCGGGTGTCATCTTGCCATGGAAATCGAAGGCTAACTCTACTTCAGGCCCAACCCATTCACGCATTAGATAGGCACAGCGCACAAATGAGTCGATCACTGCTGGTGGCTCATGCCCACGCCACGGTCCACCTGGCCCACTCTTGAAGGCAGTGTAGCCGCTTTTGAGTAGCCAATCGAGTCGCTCACGGGCTGCCACGAGACTTGCCTCACTCTGGTCGCGAATACCCCAGTGTGCATACACCCGTACACGCTCGCGGGCAGCACCGCCAAGTAGTTGGTACACCGGGACACCATAATGTTTACCGGCAATATCCCAGAGTGCTTGATCCAGCCCAGAGAGTGCAGTGAGTAAGATCGGGCCACCACGGAAAAAAGCCGAACGATAGATATGTTGCCAATGGTGCTCGATCAATAGCGGATCTTTCCCGATCAGATATGTTGCAAGCTCATTAACTGCTGCAACGGTGCTATATGGCTTGCCCTCAAGGGTCGTCTCACCCCATCCAACGATGCCAGTATCGGTAGTGATCTTAACCAACCGACAGCGTACATGTGGGAAAAACTGCTCAATCTTGGCGATGCGCATGGATCCCCTCCCTATAGCTTTTAGCCTTCGTCCGCATATCCAATTAACTGCTCCAAGGATTCCCACAAATCTTTTAGCTTCGCCTCGCCAAGGATGGCCGCATATTCTGACTCAATTGCGAGTTTGACTTGATAGGCATCCTGTTGGTCAGTTTGACAATCTCTGCATTGTATATTAGTTTGACACTTAGCAAGTTCCGCGTAGAGTGTAGAGGCCAGTGGTGATACGGATCAAGCATTGGGCCATGAATGCCGAGCAGCGCGTTCGCCAGCAACAGGCTGCGGCGCAAGCGCGTGCAGCACTTACCGGGCAGGCGCTTCCATATACAACTAGCAAGCGCACAGGAAATCTCCCCGCCTCCTGGATGCAGATCCGTGGGCATCTGCGCGTGCCGATCCGCCTGATTTCACATATGATCGTTGGCTTATTGGCAATCGCAGCGATCAGTACACCACATATGCTGTATCGCTTGCCCCAGCCAGAGGCAACTCAGCTAATTACGCCAGATGCAATTGTGCTGGTTGCCGCGCCGCAATCTTCAGCGCTCCAAAGCGTTGGTGAGCCATTTGCGGCCCCGGATCTGCGGCCAGCCATACAAGATACTGATGCATTTCGGGATTACTATACATTGGCCGAAGGCGACACGCTGGGTGCAGTTGCAGAGCGTTTTGGGGTTGGCACCGATGCCCTGTTTTGGGCGAATGGTCTGGCCGACAATCTGCTGTTGGTTGGCCAGGAATTGCGCATTCCACGTGTGGCAGGTGTACCCTATGTGGTTCAGCCCGATGATACCCTGGCTGGGATAGCAACACGTCTGAATGTCCCGCTCGCCGCAATCACACTCTTCAAACCAAATCAGGTGACAATTGATGCCGATCTGGTGGTTGGACAGGAGCTTTTCGTCCCGGGTGCGCAGCTTCCCTACCCGCGTGAGACCCTAGAGCGTTTGGGTGGCGAAGCTGGAATCGCTGCTATGCGTGCGGTTGTGACTGGTTCGGTTCAAGCGGATGAAACTAATCTGCGTGAAGGGCCAGGCCGTGAGTATACACGGCTTGCTCAATTGGGAGCTGGGGCGCGGCTGCTACCGGTTGCACGCCATGCCGATTGGGTGAAAGTAGATGCTGGTGAGCTTGGTAGCGGTTGGGTACGAATGGATCTGCTGGCATTGCCACAGCCAGCCTTCCTGACGCTCGCGGAAACCAATGATTTCCCACCACCGCCGCCACGCTGGGTTTGGCCCACCTATGGTCAACTCACCTCACGGTTTGGCTGGCGTACCATTCCGTTCCGAAGCTTCCATGATGGTCTCGATATTGCTAATCGGGCCGGAACCCCGATTCGTGCTGCACGTGCCGGGCGCGTGATTGAGGCCGGTTGGTGTAGCGGCTTTGGCAATTGTGTGAAAATCAACCATGGCGGTGGATTGATTACAATCTATGGTCACATGCTCAAGCGCCCATCGGTCTCGGCAGGTGAATATGTCGAGGCGGGTGATGCGATTGGCCTGATGGGCAGCACCTATGACCGCGCTGGCGGAGGGTATTCAACCGGGGTTCATCTGCACTTCACGGTCAAAATCGATGGCAAAGCCGTGAACCCGCTGAAGTATCTACCCTAGTGAGCGCAAGAACGCAAGAACGCAAGAGCGCACGAACGCAAGAGCGCAAGGGCGGAAACGCAAAGACGCAAAGGCGCAAAAGCGCAAAGGAACAATTAACCTCTGTGCCCTCTGTGCCTCTGTGGTGAAATTGGGAACCCAAGAACCAAGAATAATTTTATGCGCTATGCGTTATGCGCTATGCGTTATGCACTTGCTTATGAGCGCATTGACCTCTGCGCGGGTTGGGAGCGAGGGCTGTGCGCCTGCGCGAGTGACGGCCAATGCACCAGCTGCATTCCCAAGTGCCAATGCCTCAGCCAGCGGCAGGCCCTCGGCCAGCCCAACAGACAACCCACCGGCGAAAGCATCACCCGCTGCTGTGGTATCGACCACGGTAACTTGATGGGCGGGTAGCCGCAGTTCACCCGCAGCGCTACTCGCTAATACGCCATCTTCCCCTAAGGTGACAACGACACAGCGGACGCCAATGCCATGCAGATGGGCAACCGCCTGGCCAATATCATCATAACCCGTGAGCATCGCCAGCTCAATTTGGTTTGGTACAAGGTAATCGACCTGGCTTAGCAGTTCGTTGCTTAACGGTTGAGCGGGTGCTGGATTCAGTACAACAATCAGGCCATGTTTCTTCGCTAGTTCAATTGCCTTGGTTACCGCTGGCAGTGGGCATTCAAGCTGAATAAGCAGCAGCGCCGCATCCTGAAAGATTACTTCGGTTGCAGCAACATCCTCAGCGGTCACCCGCAGATTTGCGCCTGAAGCGACCACAATTGTGTTTTGGCCTTTTGCATCAATCGTGATCAAAGCTACACCGGTTGCCGCCTGCTGATCCCGCCGCACCAAACGATGGTCGATCTGATCGGTCTCCAGATGCTCCAGCAGTTCTGTACCAAATGCATCTTCGCCAACTGCACCAACCATTTGTACCTGTGCGCCAAGCCGGGCAGCCGCGACCGCCTGATTCGCCCCTTTACCACCCGCGAATGTGCTGAATGTACCACCAATAATGGTTTCACCTGGCTGTGGATGGTGCGACGCACGAACAACCAGATCCATGTTGAGACTGCCAACAACAATAATATGAGCAGGCATGGCTGACTCCGTAGCAATGAAGCGATGAAGCGATGGAACGATGGAACGACAGAGCGAGAATTGAATGCGAGTATAACATGTATGCTTGAGTGCGGCAAAATGTAGGGTTGCGCAGGCGAACACAAGGTTCGCCCATACATACAAGTGGTGCTGTGTTCGCCGAAGCGAAGGCAGGGTTGTGCTGCGGTCGGTGGCACGACCGCGTGAACATCGCAACCCAACGAAGGTAGGGGCGATACCACGCCGCCGTCATCGCGTCACCACCGTTGTCGCGCCACGCGGCACGTGTTCGCCCGCAATGAATGCCGCGTTGTGGCACGCTGGGTAACGCAGGCGAACCTAGTGTTCGCCCACGCACGATTTGGCAACCCTCAATCAGGCTTTTGTGCGATCAGTGTCAAGGGGATGGCATATTCTCGATAGATCTTCGCCAGCAGCCATTGCCAATCGTGAGTATAACGTCCGAGCCGCTGCATCCACCACCCGATGATGGGCTGCGCATGCACGATTCGCTGCCCCGTTATCGAGAGCCGCAAATGTGGTATGAGCCCAGCCTGCCGCACCGGCATCAGCCAATCGTCAATCGTATAGCTGTGCTCGTTAATGCCAACAGCGATCTCTGCATTGCCATGCAGTGGGTCGGCTACCTGTGGAAGATGTACCGGCTCGCGGGTTCGACCTCCGCCATTGATGGCAACGCCGATAGTGGCAGCCAGCCACCGTCGCG
>JANLSE010000166.1:0-16658 GCA_031362265.1 Roseiflexaceae bacterium | reverse complement strand
TCCAATCCCACATTTTCTTCAGCTTCGAAACATTCCTTAAATGGGGGTGTAAAAATTTCACTGACTCTGGGCAGAAAAAAAAGTAGAATCTTTGAAACAATCGATATTAGAATTATAACAATAATTTAACAAAAAAATGATAGTGAGACGAAAAACATGTAACATTTTTATGCGACGACAACCCTGATAGAGGCGGTCGCTGGCTATCTTTTCGCCTTAGCCATTAGCTTAGTGCTTGGCTATATTCTGGCTCACTCACAGCGTCTAGAGCGCATGCTCTCACCGCAGATTGCAGCAACACAGGCAATTCCGGTTGTGGCGATTGCACCACTGATCATCCTCTGGGTTGGCTCGGATATCCGAGCGCGCATTCTGGTCGCCACACTAGTCACATTCTTCCCCATTTTAAGCAGCACGATCGTGGCACTACGCAGCGTCTCACGTGAGCTTACCGAGATGGCGCGGATAAGTGGCGCAACATGGTGGCAGGTGTTGTGGCATATTGAGCTTCCATTGGCATTACCCGGTATCTTTGGCGGTGTCAAAGCTGGCTTGGCCCTCGCAACTACTGGGGCCGTCGTTGGCGAGTTTGTGGGCGGCCGTGATGGCCTTGGCGCTCTGATCAATATTGCACGTGGCCTGTTCGATACTCCCTTAATGTTTGCTTCGCTCGCACTCTTAGCAATGATAACCCTGGGTTTCTCGCTGTTCGCTGCTCTGCTCGAGCGGTTCTTAGTACACTGGGAGGATTAAGGGAGCGTTGGAACACAATCCAGTGATGCGATGTTTGAGTCTGTATGTGTGGTTATTGTAGTTCAGTTGTTTGTAATTCTCGATTTTCATGTAAAAGGATTCCCCATGTCACGTAACATTGTTTCTTCACTGATTCTCCTGCTCGGTTTGGTTCTCAGTGCTTGTGGCTCAACTGCTCCTGCACAGGCGCCTGCACAGCCAAAGGTTCTACGCGAGATCACGGTAGCCATGCCCTACATTCCAAATGTCCAGTTCGCCCACTTCTATGTGGCCGATAAGCAAGGCTATTATGCCGAGGAAGGCATTAAGGTTAATTTCGACTACAACTTCGAGACCGACTCAGTCAAGCGGGTTGCCGATGGCACCGTGCAATTTGGCATGGCCAGTGGCGATTCGATCTTACTGGCACGTGGTCAAGGTCTGCCAGTACGGGTTGTTGCAACCAATAGCCAGCGCTTCCCGGCGGTCTTCTTCAGCAAGGCCGATCAGAATATTAAGACGCCTGCCGATCTCAAGGGCAAGACCGTTGGTATCCCCGGGCGCTTTGGGGCAAGCTATGTAGGCCTCTTGGCAATTTTGTATGCCAACAAAATGGCGGAGAGCGACCTGAATATCCAAGAGATTGGCTTCGCCCAGGTTGCAGCACTGACTGAGGACAAAGTACAGGTTGCGAGTGGCTATGGCAATAATGAGCCAATCCAGCTCGAACAGCAGGGCATTACTGTCAATGTAATTAAGGTGTCGGATTCATATCCACTCGCCTCAGATGGGATTATCGCAAGCGAGAAGACGATCAAAGATGACCCGGATCTTGTGCGTGGCTTTATTCGTGCAACACTGCGCGGCATGCAGGATGTGATCAATAACCCCCAAGCTGGGTTCGACACTGCGCTCATCTATATTCCAGAAGCGCAGCGCGGCGATACCAAACTCCAGCTCAAGGTGCTTGAGGCCACCACGCCATTCTGGCAGAGCGATATGACCAAACAGAATGGGCTGGGTTTCACCGATGTGGCTAGTTGGCAGGCAACCAATCAATTCCTGCGTGATGCGAAGCTGCTCAAGACCGATGTGAAGGTAGAAGATGCCTTTACCAACGATTTCATCAAGTAGCAGCTAGAACTGGCCGATCTGAACCGTTTCCGTCTCAATCAGGGTAAAGCCGAGCTTCTCAGCAACCCTGATTGAGGCCTTATTATCGCTACGACATTCCCAATACGGTGTTAGCCCACGCCTAAGGCAGGCCTGAACCATCCGTGCCGCAGTTGCTGTTGCAATGCCGCGCCGCTCGAAGGCTGGATTCGTGGCGATCCCAATGCCACAGCGATCGGCACTCATATATTCGCTGGTACACCAACAGATCATACGTGACCCAAACAGCGCAGCAAACCCAAGGCCATACTGGATGAAGAGCTCAGGCAAGCGCCACATCACGGCAACTTCTTCACGAATATCTTCAATTCCCGCCAGATCAATTCGTTGTAAAAAAGATTGATCGATTGGCGCAATCTGCACGCCCTCAGGGCTTGGCCAATCTGCTACATCTGGCGCTACTGCCAGCCGATACAGACGCTTCTCCAGTGGACGTAGCTTGATCCCACTAAATAAACTTGGAACGACTGATTGTGCTGTATCGCTCAAGCTAGATACCTTGAAGTAGATTCGTCCTTCTTGGATCGCCTGTGGGCGGATAGTGGCCTGTACCAGCTGCTGTAATTCAGTTTGAACACTTGCGACTGCACCAGCGAGATACACTACATTATTGCCTTTGTCCCAAAGCAATGCTGCTAACCCGGTTGGCGTATCGATCTGCCAGAACCGCCCAACCGTATTGCCCGCCACAATTGAGGCAAATGCCAACTCGGGCTGTGGGCCAGCAAAAAGGCCAGCATGCGTAGCGAGGATTGGCGTATATTCAATCATCATGTGCTCCATATGTAACGATTACGGCTTGCGTGTTCCACCCAATACCGCGCCAGTTGCAACCAGCGCCGAGAGTGCCAGGCCAGCAAGTAACCAGGGGTAGCCAATCAGATTAGCCAACAGCCCCGCACCTACCGGTGCTGCAACACGCGCCCAAATCGCAACAGCGGTGAGCGCACCATTGATCCGCCCATAGCTGGCATGGCCGTAGCGCTCGGCAACAAGTGCTGCCCGTACCGGTGTTGTTGCGCCAGATCCAATACCAAACAGCACTACATACACAATCACACCCACAATTGAGGGAGACAGCAGCGCAATCAGGGCACCTAATTGTAGCAAGAATAGCAGTGCTAGCAGTCGCCCAATCGACATCCGCCCCGCCAATGGTGCCAGCGTCAGCCGCCCGGTCACCGAGAATAGGCCATGTGCACCTGCTGCAAGCGCTGCGACACTGCTGGGATGCCCTGCACTAATCAGATAACTCACCAGATGCACATTCAGCGTTACCACCACCAGCGTCATCAGTGAGAACGCCAGCGAGAGCCACCAGAACCCCGCACTACGTACAGCTTCGCCAAGTGTCGTGCTCAGCGATTCATGCCGTGTAGCCGCACGTGTGGGCGCAATACCGCTTGTACTCAGCGGCGATCCAGCTAGCGGAAGGGTAACGGCAGCAGCAATATATTCTGTTGAACCAGCAGCTGTGGTCGTGAGGTTCAGGGCTGTTGGCAAAGGATCGCGTGTGGCCGCAGAGTCTGGGGTTGTGATCAAGGGTGAGAGCGTGGGCAAACCGCTCGGTATACGCGCAAATCCATGGTAGGGTGTTGGATGCCGGAGTAGCGCAATATGCGGAATAATCGTCCCAGCCGCCACAATTCCTGCCAGCCAGATCAGCGCGCCACGCCAGCCATATAGCTCAGTCAGGTAGCCGGTAAGTGGGATGAATGCTAGGCTGGCCAGACCACCAAAAAACGTCAGCACCGCAAGCGCCCGTGTGCGCGCCGCTCGATCCTGCCAGAACCAGGCCGCCACCGTCGCAAATGCTGGCTCATACAGCGTTGCTGCGCTCGCCAGACCAATCCCTGCCCATACCAGGTAAAACTCAACCAGCGTATGCACCTGCGACCAAGCCAGCAGCATGGCGACACCCAGCAGCGACCCGCATGACATCAGCAGTCGTGGGCCGCGCTGATCAACCCAGCGCCCGAGTGGGATCGCTGCTAGCCCCGCCACCAGCAACCCGATCGAGAACCCGCCGCTCAGTGCCGCTCGCGACCAGCCAAGATCGAGATACATTGGCGTTAACAGCACCCCAAAGCTGTAGTACAGTGCGCCCCACGAGATCAGTTCTGTCAGCGAAAGCGTGAGCACAATCACCCACGCATATGGTATACGTTTCATCAAATGTGCCCATTACAACTGACAGCGCATAACGCACAGAAAGACGCTATCCCTTTGAGCGGCAACCTTGAACGCAAAGACGCAACACCTTCGGGTACGCAAAGACGCAATATTTTATGATCTTTGTGCCTTTGCGCCTTTGCGCCTTTGCGTTAGGCGTTTTCGATCCGTGTCCAAGTGCAAAGACGCAAAGGGCTTGGTTCTGCGGTTCTGCGGTTCCGCGGTTCCGCGGCTTCCAAATATATGATATACTATAGACAGTACTGACCAGTCAGTCTATTTGTACCGAGTATCACAATGTCGCCACATGAAACAACAACCCAAGCCGAACCAAGCACCCGTGATCGCATTCTGGATGCAGCGTTGGATGTATTTGCCAGCAAGGGATACCACGATTCACGACTCGATGATATTGTCGATGTCGCACGAACCTCCAAGGGTTCGATCTACTTCCATTTTCCAAACAAAGAGCGGCTATTTCTAGCGCTTGTTGATCAGTTCGCAAATCTCCTCGAGCGCCGTGTCACCGAAGCGATCGCCCTACAGCCGCGCGTTGGCATCGATCGCGTCCGTGCAGCTATTGTCGCAGCCCTTGACACATTCGGCAAATACCGCAGACCAGCCAAGATCCTGCTCGTGCAGGCCGTTGGACTTGGCACCGTCTTTGAGAAGAAGCGCCTAGAAGTAACCGATCGCTTTGCGGCATTGATCAAGACCTACCTTGATGAGGCTGTTGCGGTTGGGGATATTCCACCAATTGATACTCTCGTCGTTTCGCATGCCTGGATGGGCGCAATCTATAATCTGATTATCCGCTGGGTAATCACTGGTGATCCACCCGCCGAGCGCATCCCACCCACATTGGTGCCATTGCTCCTGCGTAGCGTGGATTATCATGGTGAGCTGGAGCGTTTTGCAACTGACGAGCCATCGTTGGGTGGCGAAATATAAGAGAGTACCACTCGCGTTCAATCTAAAACTCAGTGTCTCTGCACCTAAAGGGTACCCGCTCTGTGGTAAAACTGCCATGACAAACCCGCTTCAAAGCCAATATGGACGCCTGATCAGCTTGAGTCTACCATGCCCAGGTGTCACGCTCAGTGAGTTTCTGCTGCATGCACGTGGGCAGCCGCGTTTCTTCTGGGAGAGTGGCCGCGATGGGATTGCCTTTGCTGGGATGGGCATCGCGGTCGAGCTGTTTGCATGGGGTGCGGGCCGATTTGGCGAGATCGAGCAACAGGCACGCGATCTCTTTGCCAATGTGACGCTCCTCGATCAGCAGCAGCCACTGGCGGCACCACGCTTGTTCGGTGGGTTTGCCTTCCACGATGCATTTGTGCCCGATCTGGCATGGGCCGATTTCGCACCGGCACATTTTGTGCTCCCACACTATCAACTTGTGCGTGTGGAGGATCACTACTGGCTGACGCTGAATGTCCATGCGCCACTCAGCGAGGATCCACAGGCACTCGAACCCGAATTGCGCAGCGCACTCTTGGAGCGTATCCGCGAGTTGCAGGTAGCACCACCTATGCCGCGCCCACAACCCAGTGTGGAGCTACGTTACCCAATGCCATTTGCCGATTGGGCTGCAGGTGTCATGGCGATCACACGCCTTGTTCACAGCGGCGAACTCAAAAAGGTCGTTTTAGCCCGTATCGCCGAAGCAACCTTTAGCGCGCCAGTAGGCCTTGTTGGCGTACTCAGCCAGCTTGGGCATGTCTACCCCGAAACCTACCGTTTCCTGTTTGAGCCGCGGCCTGCACAGGCATTTTTTGGCGCAACACCCGAACTACTTGCATATGTCCATGATATTCGCTTGCAAACAATGGCGCTCGCCGGGAGTATCCGGCGTGGGGCAAACCCAGCCGAAGATACAGCACTCGCCACAGAATTACTTGCCAGCGACAAAGATCGCATTGAGCATCAGATCGTCGTCGATCAGTTACGCGCACGTCTAACGCCATTAACAAGCACATTAGACATTCGCGAAACTGGGGTGATTGCCTTGAGTAACATTCAGCATCTACAGACACCAATTACCGGGACGCTGAAACAACCCAGCGGAATCCTGCCTGTCGTCGCAGTACTTCACCCCACTCCGGCACTCGGTGGTGAGCCGCGTGAACTCGCAATGACATTGATTGCCGAGCTAGAACCGGCACCACGCGGTTGGTATGCCGCACCAGTTGGCTGGATCGATCAGCATCTAGATGGGCAATTTGGCGTCGCCATCCGCTCGGCTGTCGTCCAGGATCAACGCGCATGGCTCTACGCCGGCGCAGGCATTGTCGCAGCAAGCGACCCGCAACGCGAATGGGATGAGACACTGCTTAAGTTTAGGCCAATATTGGAAGCGTTGAGGCATTGAAGCATTGAAGCATTGAAGCGATGGAACGCAAGAACGCAAGAACGCAAGAACGCAAGAACGCATACTGACCAATAGTGGAACGATCGAAGCGTGGGGAAATATGCAAAGGCAAGGACTCCGTATGGGCACACCAACAACCGTGTGCAGGGGGCATGACCCACAGAGTATACAACTCAGAAGGCCTCATGCACGGGTCCAGGGCGTAGCGCCTGGTCGGGGGTCGTTAGGGGGCCTGAGGCCCCTTAACCGCGGGGTTGGGGCGCGCAGCCCCAACAGGCACACTCTGACGATGGCACCCCCTTAACCGCGGGTTTGGGGCGCGCAGCCCCAACGAGACTTCTCCCTTAACCCCAGCGCGGGTTTGGGGCGCACCTGCAACAGAATAGAATGATTATGAACCGCAACACCCTCTATGCAACAATCCTGGTCGACGAGTTAGCACGCGCTGGGCTGCGCCATGTCTGTTTGGCACCCGGCTCGCGCAACACACCACTCGTGCTGGCATTCGCCCGCCACGCGGATATCCAGGTCACCTCACACCTGGACGAACGCAGCGCCGGTTTTTTTGCGCTCGGGCTGGCCCTGGCAACCGAGACACCTGTCGCACTGGTATGTACCTCTGGGTCGGCGGCAGCCAATTTCTTCCCGGCAATTGTGGAGGCACATCAGGCCCAGGTGCCACTTCTGATTCTCACCGCAGATAGACCCCACGAAGTACGCGATAGTGGCGCAAATCAGACAATCGACCAGGTGCGCATGTTTGGCAGTTTTGCACGCTGGAACGTGGATGTTGCCCTGCCAGAGGCTAACCCGCCCGCAGTGGCACTACGCAATCTGCGCACGATTGCTGCGCGTGCCATGGCCATCGCTGGCGGGTTGCCACGTGGGGTTGTACACCTCAACCTGCCATTCCGCCCACCGCTTGAGCCTACACCCGTCGCAGGTGATCTCGCTGTTGCACCCGCTGATGCCCAGGCGCGTCCGCAGGGAGCTTTCACCCAGATGTTCGGCACTGCTGCCAAACCTGATCCAGGCATGCTTGCCGGGTTGGCAGGGCTTTTTAGCCAATATAATCAAGGCCTGATTGTGTGTGGGCCACGTAGCCCAAGCGGGCAGTTTGGTGTATTACTGAGCGAGCTTTCGCGCAAAACCGGCTATCCAGTGCTCACCGACGCAACCTCCGGGCTGCGTTTCGGCCACCCTGAGCTGCTTGGTGGCTACGATACCTGGCTGGCGGGTAAGCACGGATTGCCAGCGCCAACGCTTGTGCTACGCTTTGGTGCAGTGCCAACCTCGAAATGGCTTAATCAATATCTGGATAACGCTGCGCCTGAGACAATTGTACATGTACGCGCCGATGGCGTCTGGGCCGACGATAGCCAGCGCGTGAGCCACTTTGTGCAGGCCGATGAGGCTGCATTTGTGCAGGGCCTACTGCCGCTGCTTGAACAGCAAGATGCTGAGTGGCGGCAAGTGTTTGATACAGCCGAGCAGCGTGTGTGGGCTGGGATAGCGCAGGGTATTGAAGAAGAGGCTTACTTCGATGGTGCCGTGGTCTACGATACCGTCGATCTGTTACCATCGGGTGCAGTGCTGTTTGTTGGCAATAGTTTGCCAGTGCGGCATCTTGATCAGTTTGGCAGGCCAGGCGATAAGCCGCTGTTTGCCCATGCCAGTCGTGGCGCATCTGGGATCGATGGCAATATCTCGACCGCACTTGGGCTGGCGGCGGGAAGGCCAGCTGCCCCACTCGCGGCAATTGTTGGCGATATCACGTTCTACCACGATATGAATGGGCTTCTGGCGGTACGACGCTGTGGGGTGCCAATCACGATTGTATTGCTGCATAACGATGGCGGCGGGATCTTCCATCGGCTGCCGATCAACCAATATGAGCCAGAGTTTAGCCAGTACTTCCTGACACCACATGGCCTGGAATATGAACATGCCGCGCGTATGTATGGCCTGGAGTTTGTGCGCGTCAGCACCCGCGCCGAATTTCGCCAAGCCTTCACAGCCAGTATCAGCGCACACAGCGCAACCATTATTGAATATCGGAGTGATGCTCGCGAGGATAACGTCAGAAGGGCACGCGTTATACGACACACCGAGTCCTGACCGGGTGACCAGATAACAGGGTGACAGGGTGAGCCTTACAAAGCAACAAAGTGACCAATATAGACAAGGAGACAAGGAGACAAGGAGACAAGGAGGCCAGATAGCGCATAACGCATAACGCATAGCGCAAAATAGCAACCTGCTCCAATGCTTCGCCGGGGTACCCTTTGGGTCTGGCACCCGGCTTGGCCCAGAGGGCGCCCCGCTTCAATGCTTCAATGCTCCAATGCTCCAATGCTCCATCGTTCCATCGTTCCCAAAAAGGAGATCTTATGCAGCTCAGTACCCTGGTTGACTGGACCGAAGTAAAGGAATACGAAGACATTACCTACCACATTGGTGATGGGATCGCACGGATTGCCTTTAACCGGCCAGAGATTCGGAATGCCTTCCGCCCGCAGACAATTGATGAGATGACCGAGGCATTGCTTCACGCTTGGCATGATCAGTCGGTTGGTGTTGTGATTCTTACTGGCAATGGGCCAAGCCCGAAGGATGGCAAATATGCCTTTTGTTCGGGGGGCGATCAGAGCGTGCGCGGCCATGCTGGTTATGTCGATGGCCAGGGTGTTGCACGGCTAAATGTCTTACAGCTCCAGCGCTATATTCGCACCATACCCAAACCAGTGATCGCGGCGGTTGCCGGGTATGCAATTGGCGGCGGGCATGTATTGCATGTTATTTGCGATCTGACAATTGCCGCCGATAATGCCATCTTCGGCCAGACAGGCCCAATTGTCGGGAGTTTCGATGCGGGTTTTGGTGCGAGCTACCTGGCTTCGATTGTCGGCCAGAAGAAGGCGCGTGAGATCTGGTATCTCTGCCGCCAGTACAATGCCGAACAGGCCATGGAGATGGGTCTGGTGAACGCAATTGTGCCAGTAGGTGAACTAGAAGACGAAGCGGTACGTTGGTCGCAGGAGATCCTCGCCAAGAGCCCACTCGCGATCCGTTTCCTCAAAGCGGGCTTCAATGCCGAACTGGATGGGCAAACTGGCCTACAGGTTCTCGCTGGCGATGCGACCATGCTGTTCTATATGACCGAGGAAGGTACTGAGGGCAAAAATGCCTATCTGGAGAAGCGCAAACCCGATTTCGGCAAGTTCCCAAAGCGACCATAGCAGGATAGACACGGAGACCGGTAGACATCGCCGAAAAAACGAACGCAAAGACTCAAGGGCGCAATCCCTATGAGCAGCAACCTTGAACGCAAAGACGCAACACCTTCGGGTGAGCAAAGACGCAATATTTCATAATCTTTGCGTCCTTGCGCCTTTGCGCCTTTGCGTTAGGCGTTTTCGATCCGTGTCCAAGTGCGTAAAGACGCAAAGGGCTTGTTTGTTCTTTGGACAAGGTTTGTAGCTCCGTTACTGTGGTGTCTCATCATAAAGCGAATGGCATCAGAAAGCCCTGGACACGATCTTGGCTTTTAGCAGGCGAACACAAGGTTCGCCCGTACCATGATGAGAAGATTATGGAATGATGGGCATGATTGCGCGAACTTCGTGCTAGTTCCCTTCGGCTGCGCTCAGGGCAGGCTTGGTTCTTGGCAGGCGAACACAAGGTTCGCCCGTTCTGTAGTTGGCCGGGGCACCCTTTGGGTCTGGCACCCCGTTCTTGGTTCCCTTGTTCTCTTGTTCTTTGTTCTCTTGTTCAGTTCTGCAGTTCTGCGGTTCTGCGGTTCTTGGAGTCCTTCATGAACACCTGGCTCGCTGCCCAATCAGTCGCTCGCCCTGATGGCATCGCGCTAATCGCCGATGGTGAGGTTATTGCCTACCGCGAATTATATGCGCGTGTTGTTGCGCTCGCTGATCAGCTCGCGGGGTGGGGCGTTGAACGCGGCATGCAACTCGCACTGTTGCTCCCCAATAGCCTCACTGCGGCAATCGCGATTCATGCTGGCATTCAGGCCGGTGTAACCCTTGTGCTGCTCAATACACGACTAACCACCCATGAGCTTGAGGCCCAGTTGGCACAAACAGCCTGTGTACATCTGATCTACAGCCAGGAGACAGCTGCGGTCGCTGAGGCGCTTGCATCCAGATCCAAAGACAAGGAGACAAGGAGACAAGGAGACAAGGCTGTGGAATATTCGACGTTACGTATGGTCAGGCTGGCGGCGAGCGTATATGGAAGAACCAATATTCAAACTGCCACAAGTCTCCAACGCTCCAACGCTCCAACGCTCGACCTCAACGCGCCATTCGCAATCATCTTCACCTCAGGAACATCTGGAACACCAAAGGGCGCAGTGCTGAGCTATGGAGCGATCTTTGCCAGCGCCATGGCCTCGGCTTACCGGATCGGGACGTTACCAGACGACCGCTGGTTGTGTGTGCTACCGCTGTTTCATGTCGGTGGGGTGAGTATTCTATTGCGGGCATGTTTATATGGGATTGCCGTGGATCTCTGGCGGCAATTTGATGCCACTAAGATTGCGCAACATCTGCTGGAACAACCGATCACATTGATTTCACTTGTGCCAACCATGCTTCAGCGCCTGTTGGATGTTCCTGGGGTACACGTACCGCGCACACTACGTCTAGTGCTCCTCGGTGGGGCAGCCGCCACAGCTGAATTGATGACACGCGCACTCGATCTTGGCTGGCCGATTAGCACCACCTATGGTCTGACCGAAGCTGCATCCCAAGTTGCCACAGCGCTACCAGATGCGGTGCGATTGAAGCCACTGAGTGTCGGGAAGCCACTGATCTTCACCACTATTCGCATTGTGGATGAATTTGGCGACGACCAGCCACCCGGAGTGTATGGCGAAATCCTAATCAGTGGGCCAACCGTGATGAGTGAGTATTTGGGAGCGGCAAATCGAGACCAGGAGACCAGGCTTCGCCGTGAGCTCAGCCGAACGGGACCAGGAGACCAGGAGACAGCACAAAACTCACCGATATTAGAAGCTCCCATTATAGCGAATAGCGATCAGCAATCGGCTACATTTGCTACTGGCGATATTGGCTACCTGGATGCGGATGGTGATCTGTTTGTGGTGCAGCGCCGCAGCGACCTGATTATCTCTGGCGGGGAGAATATCTACCCGGCTGAGGTCGAATCTGTGTTACGCGGCCATCCCGCCATCCTGGATGTTGCAGTGATCGGGGTTGATTCGCCAGAATGGGGCCAACGTGTGGCAGCTGTGATTGTGGTGCGAGCGCCAGCCCCGAGTACTACTGAAATCGAGGCCTATTGCCGCGAGCGCTTG
Source organism: Roseiflexaceae bacterium (assembly GCA_031362265.1). GTDB lineage: Bacteria > Chloroflexota > Chloroflexia > Chloroflexales > Roseiflexaceae > JANLSE01. The sequence goes on along the minus strand of JANLSE010000166.1, from coordinate 4,875 downwards.
GCGGGCTACAAAGTGCCACGCGTGGTCGTATTCGTCGCCGAGCTCCCACGCACAGCAGCTGGCAAGATTCAGCGCCCGGCGCTTTTGGCAATGATTGCTGCTAGCGTAACACCATAATGTTCTGATGCTTGCTCATTGCGTTACAATACAGATAGACTGAACACAGGCGAGAGAAATCATGATCAATGGTATCAATCGATTATTACATTGAAGCCAGGAAAACATGGCCGCAAACCGTATTCACGAGCTACGGATTACGGTGTCTGCTGTGCTCTCAAACCTTGCGGCTAGGATGTCGATGGAAGTCTTGTCAGAGTGGCGCAGGCAGTTCGTTTGGGATGTGTTGGAGAGACTAGGGGATATCGTCAGACAACCGCTTGCGGCATCGGCAGGATCAAAACCGAAGCTGAAGGAGGGAATAATGCGTTGGATCTTGGTCGTCATTGGCGTTTTGATCGCTCTGTTGGGTGGTTTGTGGTTTTCTCAAGGCATTGGCATTGTATTGAACTCCCCCATGACTAACCAATCGTTTTGGGCGATTGTCGGCGGCGTATTGTTGGTGTTTGGCATCTTGTTGATGGTGCTGGGCGTTCGGCGTACACCAACCATTTGATATGGCCGGGATGTTTCTCTCGCTCGGCATCACCCGCATGGTCAATATGGTAGGGCGGATGCCATGTGTTCGGTCATCGCAACGCAATCTATGAGGATTCACTTCCTAGGATCGGCAAGTGCAGTGCAAACGTGCTGCCCAAGCCCGATGCCACCAGTGTCCCGCACCGCCAACTCAACCAGGGCGCCATCAACACGCCCAGCCAGCGTCACACGCCCTCCGGATGGTGTGTGACGGATGGCATTTGCCAGCAGATTATGCAGCACTTGGCGAATACGTGCGGGATCGACATGCAGTTCAGGGAGTGGATCGAGTTGCTGTACAAGCTGCACATCCTGCTCTTCGGCCAGTGGCGTGAAGGTCAGAATAGTCTCATTCACGTCGCTCCTGCTCTGTGTCTCCATGTTCTCTATGGCTCAAAACCTCGCTCAATACTACTGAAAGGCTGTCGCCTATGCACACAACCTACCATGTCGAAGAAACTGGCAGTGGTGAGGCATTATTACTACTGCATGGGTTCACTGGCAGTTGTCGCAGCTGGGATGAATTCGTGCCGATCCTCGCGCGCCAATACCGTGTGATCTGCGTCGATCTGCCTGGACATGGATTCACTCCGGCTCCAGCAGATCTAAAACATGCCGAATTGGTTGCGGTAGCAGCAGATCTTGCGGTCCTTTTGGAGCAGCGCTCGGCCAGCCCGGCGCATATATTAGGATATTCAATGGGTGCACGGCTGGCGCTTGGGTTGGCGCTGACCCAGCCAGCCGCCGTGCGTACGCTCATGTTAGAGAGTGGCAGCCCAGGTTTGGCAACTGAATCCGAGCGAGTTGCGCGGCAGAAAAGTGATGAAGTACTCGCACAGCGCATCGAGCAATATGGCATTACCGCATTCGTGGAAGAGTGGGAGCGCCTACCGCTCTGGGAGAGTCAGCAGAGCCTGCCGGAGGAGGTACGCCAACGACAGCGTGTACAGCGCCTCGCGAATACCCCGCATGGGCTGGCTGCCAGCCTACGCAGTATGGGTACCGGCACACAATCCTCATTCTGGGATCTGCTGCCAACACTACCACCCGCTACCTTACTAATAACCGGCGCGATGGACACCAAATTCTGCCAGATTGCTGCTGAGATGTGTGCGCGCAATACTCGCTTCAAACATCACACAATTGCTGCTGCTGGGCATACACCCCATCTGGAGCAGCCGGATGTGCTGCATGAGATAGTTCAGGCATCTCTAAAAGGAAGTGAGAAGCACCAGTGATTATTCTTGAGACGGAGCGATTGACACTGCGACATCAGGTGCCCGAGGATCTCGACGACCTGTATGCGCTGTATTGCGATCCCGATGTTCGCAAATATATACCCGATGCGCCACGTAACTATGAAGAAGCGCGCGAGGAGCTTGAATGGCATCAGCATGGGCACCCACACCACCCTGAACTGGGGTTGTGGGCCACCATTCATAAGGAAAGCGGTGCCTTTATTGGCAGGTGCGGCCTGCTGCCATGGACACTCGAAGGGCGCGAGGAGGTCGAGGTGGCCTATTTACTGGCCAAGGCATACTGGGGTCAGGGGTTGGGATCCGAAGCGGCACAGGCGATTGCCCAGTATGGCTTCGAAACGTTGCAACTCTCACGGCTGGTCTGCCTGATTGTTCCCGAGAATACCGCATCGGTGCGGGTTGCCGAGCGGCTTGGCATGACTCTCGAAAAAGAGATGCAGGATGAGCTTGGGCCATTCCTGCTGTATGCTCGAAGCAAATAACCCAATCTAGGGGAATGCGTACACTTCGGCCTGGATTTCCTTGCGCGCACCCTGGTACTCAGCCACATAGAGTGGTGTTTGGTAGACCCGCCGCACACCTGAGGATGGGTCGGCAACTAGTGCATTGAGCATCTGGCGGATCTCGGGATCTGGCCGTTGCAGACTATCGAGCACTAAGTAGCGGGCGTGGTAGTACTGGGCGATTTGCACCAATAGCACACGGTCGGTTGTATAGGGGATCATCAGCGCTGGGCGTTCGCTATGCCAGTTAAGCTGCCATGGGTTGCGCGTCATCATCACTGCATCGCTAGGTGTATTGGCGCGCAACCATGCATAGACATCTAGATCGGCGGCGTATAGTTGTGGTTCTTCACGCACCTTCCGATCAATCGATGGGTAGGAGGGCACGATAATCAGTGCAAGTGCCGTGACAACTAGGGCCAAACCAAGCGGTGCCCACCGCCGGTCACCAATCGCCGCAATCCGATCATAGCCGCGCCAGAGTGCTGCGGCCGCCAAGAGTGCTAGCCATGGCATGAGTGCCACAAAATAACGTTCTTCATTGGTATGCCAGTACATAGCCAGGAAGAGTGTGTAGGGGGCAAACGCAGCAAACAGGAGCGTCATCAGGCGGCGTTGGGTTGCAAGCGCCCCAAGTGCGCCAAGTAGTGTTAGCCAGGCACCCATATCGAAGAACAGCCGCAAATCTTTATCGGCACGCCCGGCCAGCCAGACAAATGGGCCGCTGGCTTGCCAGCTTGGGATCAGATAATCACGAACAGCCTCAAATTGTGTGCCAATCTTGGTCAGCGTTCTGTCAAAACCCCAGCGCAAGATCCAGCTACGATTGGGTGGGCCATCGCCACCAAGCTCAGGAGCGTAGGGGGCATAGATTCGATCCCAGGTGGTATATTCAAGCACCCATGCATCATAGCTCTCAGTCGAATAGTAGACCCGCCCAAATGTCTGGAGGTTCCGTACCACCAGCGGCGTCACCAGCGCAAGCGCAATCAGACCCCAGATCACGATCGGCAGCACCCGTCGCGCGCCATTACGAAGCAGTGGTGGCCGTGCTTGACCGGCTGTCAGCCGCTGAGTGTTGAACAGCCCAGGCACGATCTGCGCAACTAGCCAGAGACCCATGCCAAACGCCATGATCGCGCCACTGCCTGGCTTCTGCAAGATCATCAGGCCGGTGAAGATTGCAGCACTAACCAGTGAGCGATACTTGATGCTCAGGGAGGTTCGATTATGGTTGGTTGGTTGGAATGTCGTAGCAGACAATATTTCACGGCTATCTGGTTTCCGTTCGATAGCCTGATATAACCACCAGATTGCACCAAACGCAAACAGCACAAACGCGAGATCGCTGGTCACATAGATCACAAGTTTGAAGAACAGATTACTGGTGAGGAGCAACAGTGCTGCCGTGAGGCCGATCCGCCGACCCCAAAGCCGTGAACCGGCCACATAGGTAAGCAGTGCAAGCAAGAGCATAAAGAGTAGATTTGGCAGTTTGGCAACCCAATCTTCTGGCCCAAGGGCAGCAAAGAACGGCGCGATCCACACCGGCTGCAGAAGTGGCCATGTCTCCTGTGGGCGGGTTATTCCCGCGTACAGTTGATAGAACTGGGTCACATAATCCACAACCCAGCCGCGGCCAGCCACCAGATTACGCGCAACCACTGCATTATCGGCATAATCGGCATGGCCAACATATGGCATCACCGCAATAACCGAGCCAAGGTAACCAAGCCAAAGCACGAGCAAGATCCCAAGTGTGATACGTGCACCTGTTCGCGAGGCCAAGGCATCGACAATAGATTGAGCGATACGTGGCAAGCCCTTGCGGCCTAACACAAACGCCATCATCAGCACGCACATGCCAAGCAACCCATAGATCAATGAGTCGGGAAAGGTTGTCTGGAAGATCCGCAATGCTGGGATCGCTAATGTCATACTGGCCCATGTGCTCACAACCAAAAGCCAGAGTGCGCCAGCAACAACCAGCCCATAGTTGAGCGCCTGCCCGCGCCCATAGGCTCGGATGATACGTAACGCCAGGCCAATAATTGCGCCACGCCAGGCATGGCCAAGTGCCAGAATGCCCACTGGCAGCATCCAAGGCAGCAGTGCCACAACCCAGCCGCGCGCAAAGGCTAGCCCAATCGTCAGGATCGCTACTAGCACCGTTGTTATGGCAAAGCTTAGGTTTGGCCGGTTTGTGAAGGCCAATAATGTTAAGAGCCAGAGTGTGCCATTCAATGACAGCAGCACAAGCGGCATAAGCGCTGGCATCATGAGTGCATCGCGTGGTGCGGCACCCCGTAGGCCAAGGTACTCAACCCGAATGCCCTTCGGGCGTGGATCGCTAAAGGTGCGTGTGCTCGTAAAGGTCGCCGAGCTCGCCAGGGTGATCGTGAGATCATCGGCGTTACGCAGTGTAGCAGGGACGGAAAATGTATAATCGGCCCAGCTAGTTTCCGGGTGGAAGCGGC
>JANLSE010000164.1:0-5478 GCA_031362265.1 Roseiflexaceae bacterium | reverse complement strand
CTAGTAGGCAACCATGGTGATTCTGAAGTATACTTTCTCCCAGTCTAGCGACGTATGCCGGGAGGATATCATGCGCAAAATCTACCACGTCACCTTGACGGACGACGAACGCGCCCAGCTCCAAGATCTGATCCATAAAGGCAAGACTGCTGCACGCAAGCTGACTCGCGCGCATATTTTGCTCCATGTCGATGCAGGGCGCGCGGACCAGGCGATTGCGGAGGCACTCCATGTCGGTCGGTCGACCGTCGAGCGAGTGCGCCAACGGTTTGTTGAAGGCAATCTGGAACGGGCGCTCACCGATGCGCCGCGTCCCGGTGCGAAGCGGAAGCTCGATGGGAAACAGGAGGCCTTCCTGGTCGCTACCGCGTGCAGTACCCCGCCCGCCGGACGGAAGGAATGGACGATGCAGTTATTAGCCGATCGCATGGTCACGCTCCAGCACGTCGATACCCTCTCAGATGAGACCGTGCGCCGAATCTTAAAAAAAGCGATTTGAAGCCCTGGCAAGTCCGGGAGTGGTGTATTCCGGAGGTCAGTAGTGGGTTCGTGTATCACATGGAGGATGTGCTGGAGTTGTACGCGGAGGAGTACATGGCGGACTATCCGGTCGTCTGTTTCGATGAAAGCCCCTATCAGTTGATCAGCGAGACCCGGACACCGATCCCTGCGGCACCAGGACAACCCGCGCGGGTCGATCATGAATACCGGCGCGAAGGCACCTGCAACCTGTTCATGCTGGTCGAACCGTTGCAAGGCTGGCGGCATGTGGATGTGACCGAGCGGCGTACGGCTGCCGATTTTGCCGCTCAAATGCAAGCATTGGTGGATGTCCACTATCCTACGGCGACGCTGATTACGGTGGTCCTGGATCAGCTGAATACGCATACCTTGGCTGCGTTGTATGACGTCTTTCCACCAGCGGAAGCGCGGCGGTTGGTGAACAAGCTGCACTTGCGCCATACCCCAAAGCATGGAAGTTGGCTGAATATGGCCGAAGTCGAGTTTGCCGTGATTCATGGGCAATGTCTGGATCGCCGGATTGGGGACATTGCCACGGCCAAGCGCGAAATTGCCGCGTGGGAGACCGCACGGAATGCGACCAAAACCACCATCAATTGGCAGTTTACCTTGGAAAAGGCTCGGAAGAAGCTCCATCGACTGTATCCGTCACAATCATAGTGGTCGCCTACTAGCTGTTGGCTAGCTCCAAGGCATGTTGGCCGCTTCTTTTGGACTGATCTACCCCGCCTGCTGCGGCCGCAAATAGTCTCCATACCCGTGCATCCCACGTTTGGACGCGGGGCTTTATTGATTTCACCCCACAAATCGCTCGCTCATTTACTTTTAATGTGAGACGATCTGCCATGCTTAGATGAGACTCATCACTACGTAAGGCCACTACCCCTTGGATCGGTCTCTCAATACCAACAGGCTACACTCACTTCGATTGCAGCAGCAGCGAAGCGGATCCGGCACTAGAAACAGAGATTCTAGTGCGGCTGTAGCATCCCCACAAGCGCAGCCACTCAAACGCAACGGGTATCACACTATACATCTGTGGTTGGATTGGTCTTGAACAATGATTGAATAGCAAACCCAGGACTCAGGCCCCTGCAACAGGGTATAACTAAGTTGGGACTCTAGGTCTAAACGTTCAGGTGGCTGTTGCCAACCAGAGCGTCAAGCTAGCGTTATCGTTCATGAAGAGGAGTTATGATCATTAAGTACTTTCGCATTATAGCAACGAGCATTGTTACATTCACCTTTATCATTCTTGGATATGCTCTGTTCATCAGCACATCCGGCACAAGCGCAGCCAGCGCTCAGACCGGCACATTCGCCAACTTGTCATCCAACCCGCCTATCGTCAGCCAGTCGCTGTACACGAGCGAAAACCGTAGGCTCGCTGGGGAAACAAGAATCTATCTCCCAATTATCAGTTTTCCTGCACCACCTGCAGCGCCGGTAGTAGCGACAGCTTTCGTCGATGTGAATGATTTTGAGTTCAGTCCGCGTTTGATCACCATCAAGGCTGGCGACACGATTGTATGGCGCTTTAAGGGCCGCTATATACACGCCGTAACGGCAAACGACGACTCCTACAAATCGTCTGATTTGAAAACCAATGCTACCTATAAGCACTCCTTCGACCAGCCAGGAATCTTCCAATACTACTGCTATCTGCATGGTAACAAGCGCGGAACAGGAATGTCCGCTCGCATTGTCGTTGAACAGAACGACCGAGTCGCTGTGCAGCCTGGTCAACCACAACCAGTGCCACCTGCACAACCACTCCCAACCGAGCCACCAGCTCCAACAGCGCCACCAGCAGCAGCTGGCACGGTACTTATTTCCATGCAAGATTTTGCGTTTGGCCCTCAGGTTGTGACAATCAAGACCGGAGATACTGTACGCTGGACACACGTTGGCGAGTTCCCGCATACGGTTAAAGCCGACAACCAAGCATGGGGATCTGATACCCTGAACACAGGCGAGATTTATGAGCAGACGTTTGCGACGCCCGGTGTATATGCCTACTACTGCACACTGCACGGCAGCGCCGGTGGTGTTGGTATGACTGGCGTCATCCAAGTGCAAGATCCGAGTGGGGCACCACTGCCAACTGTGGTACCAACCGCTATTCCATCGCCTGTCCCAACCGCACCGCCAGCGGCCGCTGGCACCACGATCGTCCAGATGCAGGATTTCAGCTTCGGCCCAAGCGTCGTGACGATCAAGACTGGAGACAAGGTACGCTGGGCAAATGTCGGCAAGTTCCCGCATACTGCCACTGCCGACAACCAGGGCTGGGGTTCGGCTCAGCTCACCAGCGGCCAAATCTTTGAGCGTACCTTCACGGCTCCTGGCAGCTATGCCTACTACTGCACGCTACACGGCAGCGCCGGTGGTACCGGCATGGCGGGTATTATCCAGGTGCAAGATCCCGGTGGCGCGCCGCTGCCAACACTCACACCAACCTTGATCCCATCGCCGGCGCCGACGAGTGCGCCACCGCCGCCCGCCCCAGTTGGCACACTCGATGTCGCAGTGCAGGACGACCAGTTCATACCCAAAACTGTGACGATTAACGCTGGTAGCAGCATCCGTTGGATCAACAATGGGCAATCGGCGCACACCATCAGTGCAAGCAACCAGGCCTGGGATTCTGGCCGCCTGAATAGTGGTGGCACATTCCAGCATACCTTCAGCGCACCGGGCACCTACCAATACTACTGCGCCTACCATGGTTCGGCCGGTGGCAGTGGTATGGCTGGCACGATCATTGTTCAGGATGTGGGCGCACCGCTACCAACACCCGCGCCAACATCGGCGGTACAACCACCCACAGGCGGCACACTGACGGCAACTCTAACGGGCAGCGCAGCGTTCCCCAGCGCAACTGGTAGCGCAACCTACGAGAACCGCGATGGCGAGCTACGCTTCCGGCTGGAGCTGCGCGCTGGAGTGTCATATCAAACTACGAGCGTCGATGTCATCATCGATGGCATCAAGATCGCCCAAGCGACCCTCAACGACAAAGGGGAATGTCGACTCGATCTGCGCTCCAGTGATGGTGACAGTCTGCCAGGCATTCGCCCAGGAGCGAAACTTGTGATGCAACTTCAGAACGGAACGCTACTCGCGACTGGTACGTTCTAGCGGGATTACAAGCTTCGACATGCGACGTGGGGCAGCGATGCTGCTCCACGCTTCTTTATGCCCTTTCGGCAGCAACCGAACCAATCATACAGGAGAATCGCCTGACCCCGAGCCCTAGACCTCAGCCCTGCAGCAGCACGGTTCATGAAGATCGAGGCACAATCACGTGATTCCTTATAATCACATTGTCCTTGCTCGCTGCTAGCCAAAGCCAGAGGCTATGTTCGCCCTAGCACATCGGCGGCGCGGGCGGCCACACCCACATAGCGCCCAGGGTTGAGGCTCCAGCCCTGGGCTGCGATTTCGGCATGGGTGGCTACTTTGCACAGCCCAGCCACATCACGATAGTTGCCTTCAGGAAAATGTTGAGCGAGCAGTTCTTCACTGCCGTTGATCGACTCGGGCTGCTCGCCACGATACAGCCGGGCAATATTGGCGAGGAACTCACCCTGGGCTGGGCTCCACTCACGCAGGGCGCGGTTGACCTGGGTAAACAGCTGGCGCGCATCAATAAACAGTACCGTATCCGTGCGGGCGGCGATCTTGCCGCGATCGAAGAACCACAGTGTGCAGGGTAATGTTACCGTGTAGAAAAAATTCGGGCCTACTGCGATCATCACATCGACCGCACTCGCCTCGATCAGCCTGCGGCGGATCTCCTGCTCTGAGCCGCGCGCATCGCTGGCACTATTGGCCATCACAAAGCCAGCGCGGCCTCGCGTGTTCAGCGCGGCATAGAATAGTTGAATCCAGAGGTAGTTCGCATTATCAACGGTTGGTATGCCAAAAAGCGTGCTTGATCTTCCTTGATTCGCTCTTTATCGACGCGATCGACATTGAAGGGTGGATTGGCCATCACAAAATCGAAGCGCCCGGCAATGCGACGCAGATCTTCGTAGTAGGTATTACCCTGTTTGATTTCGCCAGAAAGCCCATGAACGGCCAGGTTCATGCGACAGAGCCGCATTGTCTCCGAAACCTTTTCCTGACCATAGATACTGATCTCTTTGCCAGGCTCTTTCTGGTGGCGCTTCACAAAATTGGCGCTCTGCACAAACATGCCGCCCGAGCCGCATGAAGGGTCGAAGATTCGCCCATGGAACGGCTCAATGATCTCGACAATCAGCCGCACAATACTGATTGGTGTATAGAACTCGCCACCCTTCTGGCCTTCGCTCATCGCGAACTTGCCCAGGAAGTATTCATAGATCCGCCCGAAGGCATCGCCATCCATAGCTGGAATCGACGAGAGAGTCTTGAGCAGTGAGGCTAGCAGACCATTCTCAAGCCGATTATAGGTCTTCGGCAGAACATCCTTCAGTTCATCATTTTCTGTTTCAATCGCGCACATGGCATCATTGATGGCCGCGCCAATGTTGGCACCTTCAGGCAGCCAAAGCAATGTACCAAAGCGCGCCGCTTCCGGCATAAAGAGCACAGCCTCGGCTTGGTAGCGTGCCTTCGAGAGGGATAGTGGGCGATTGTTGGTCGTTTGGGTTGCCTTGAGCTTTTTATCGACCTGCTCGAATCGATAATCGGCATAGCGTAGGAAAATCAGCCCGAGCACTGGAATCGAGTATTCGGATGATTTGAGCTTGGAATTGGCGCGCAGATCGTCGGCGGCATCCCACAATCGCCGCTCGATTTCAGCAATGTTTGAAGTGGAGGCCATGATTCCCCTTAACTACAACAATATCGAGACAGCCCAGAGTATCTGCCTTCTGTGGAGTTTGCCACCAAAGTGCAATAACGACAGCGTGACATCTGTGGTGTACAAAAAAACCCACCTTTTAGAGCAATAGGCCTGCGAGTGGG
>JANLSE010000111.1:0-6255 GCA_031362265.1 Roseiflexaceae bacterium | reverse complement strand
CCACGGCAGGGATTTCATCCCTTGACCCTAATTTTAGCATTGCGGCACACCAATCACCTACGGTCATGCCACGGCTGCACGCGGGCAACGGTGGTGGCATGGCCGCGTAGGCATCGCAAACCAACGCAGGTAGGGGCGATACCACGCCGCTTCGATCCTGCCACCATGGTCGCCTCGCCACGCGGCACGTGTTCGCCCACAACGAAGGCCGCGTTGTGGGCGATGAATGATCCAACGCAGGTAGGGGCGATACCACGCCGCTTTCATCCTGCCAACACGGTCGTCGCGCCACGCGGCACGTGTTCGCCTGCAATGAAGGCCGCGTTGTGCTGCGATAGGGATACCACTACTTGCGTAGCTGTGCTAGACTCACTAGTGGATGTGCCAACTCACCGAAGGAGTTATCATGAGCGAATCGTTCACGATCACCAAAAAGCCCGCCGCAGCCACTGCGAGCACGCCGCGTCGTAAGACCGAGATTGTGGCAATTGTTGTTCAACTGAGCCCGCTCGCTGCTGCCAAAGCAATCCGTGCATATACCACAGCGGGCGCAAAGTATGCGCCACATTATCATGTTGCTGCCGATGGTACGATTACTCAGCTTGTTGAAGAGGAACGCGCAGCACAGCATAGTGGCACTGCCAAATTTGGTACGCGCCGCAATATTAATCTGCTCAGTATCGGGATTGTGGCAGAACAGCCAGCCGGTGGGCGGATTGCCGCTGCTGCATTGCGTTGGCTAGTGGCAGATATTCAGCGCCGCCGCGATCTGCTTGCCGAAAATGCGCTGCTGCATTGGATACCGCCAGTTCGCGGCGTTGCTGATGGAACACTAGAACGCTATGTGCTTCCTGAAGTTGTGCAGCGCCGTGCAGTTCTTGGTGCCGAAACAGCCACACGTAAGCCAGGTGCACTGCTGGGTGTCGCCACAAGTGATCCAGCTACAGGCCAGCGCTTATGGGCATTTCTGCAAAATGAAGCCAGCAAAGTACGTGGTGGCGGCTTCAATATTGGTTCGGCCTTCCACCTGCATGCTGCCAAAACTGGCATGGGTGAACCGATCGGCCCAAGCTCGCCACGCAGTGCCTGGATCAGTGTTGGTGGGCGGCAATTCAACTACCAACACTTTGCCCGTGATACAGCCTTTAATGAGGGTGAGAACTGGACATCAGTGCAGACACTCAGCGAGCGCTTACAGGGCAGCTTTCCTGCACCAGGCAGTGTTGAGTTTGAAATCCTTAAATCGAGCTATGCAGCTGGAATAAGTGGCAGTAAACCAACAACCGGCAATACGAGCTTTAACCCCGGTTGGGCTACGACCCAAATGGCAGCTGAGCAACGCTTAGGGCCGACTATGAGCGGCGCCTATCGCATTACTGTCGATGGCAGCGTGTATGCGCTTCAGGTTTTCGGCGCGGATACACTCTATACCCCAATTGCAAACCCGGAGAGCGGCACAAACTGGGCCGATGTACGTAAGCTCAGCGAGGCACCCGCAGGTAACCTACGCAATGCACTCTGGGCAGAGAGCTACAAGCCATGTGGGGCAGCGTATACCGCTGGGTCGCCATTCCAGCAGGCGGCTGAGGCTGCCAAGATTGGCCTGCCACTCACTGGTATGTATCAGGCCACATTTGAGGGCAGTACCCTGAATGTGCAAGTTTTTGCACTCGACACCCTGTACCAAGATGGTACTGAGCCAATTAGCCGCCAGAGCGCACTCTCGATTCCACCGCAGGTAACCGGTTGGGCGCCAAAACCCTCCAATCCCTTGCCGCCGCCAACTCAAACCACTGCACCAATGACAGTGCCAAGTGCGAATATTGTGGTGCCAGGTGGCGATAAGAAGAGTGCCGCTTGGCCGCCAGCACCCGCATCTCCCAAACCGATGCCCAGCACAGCAGCACGCCAAGCTGCGTTTGGGAAGTATGACTATGTTGCTGATCCATCCCCAACAAACGCTGAGCGTATTCGTATTCTGGGAACCTGGAAAGAGGAGAATATTGTGCCGGTTGCTGTGCCTCAACTTGCAGCACTGGCTGCAAAGGGCATCCGGGGTGCGCCAAAGAGCGGCACGATGTTCTGGAATAAGCGTGCGGTGAAGCAGTTACTTGGCCTCTGGAAAGCCTGGGAAGATGCTGGACTCCTCGATCGGGTTATTATCTATAGTGGCGATTTCAATGCACGCTTTATTCGTGGTTCGAAAACTGAACTTTCGCAGCATGCCTTTGGAACTGCCTTCGATATCAATACCGAACCACCGCCTTCATCACTTAACTGGCTTGGCGTCCAACCTGCACTTGTTGGCCAACGCGGCTGTGTTCGTGAGCTTGTGCCAATTGCCAATGCCTTTGGCTTCTATTGGGGTGGCCATTTCACCCGCCTTGATGGCATGCACTTTGAGGTTGCGCAGATAATGGGATAGCGGGCAGCGCAGAACGCAAGAACGCAGAACGCAGAACGCAAGAACGCAGAACGCAAGAACACAAGGGCGCAGAACGCAAGAACCTAGTGTCTTTGCGTCTTTGCATCTTTGCGTCTTTGCGTTGAACTAAGCCGCTTACTCGTGCGGCAGGCGTAGGGTCAGGAACGAGAACGCAGAACGCAGAACGCAAGAACGCAAGGGCGCAAGGGCGCAAAGAATGCAGGTTAGCTTGCCAAACTAAAACTTGACTTTTATGGTATAGAAACATTATAATACGAAGAACACAACAATATCCCTATTGGAGGACATATGGCGACGGCCCAAGCAATTGGTGAGCGAGTAGATCGAACAGCACTGCGTTTTAATCAGGCTTCGATCATTGTGCTGCTGGTGATTGGATTTATAGCAAACCAGCCACTGCTGGTGGCATTTGTTGGCTTGGTGATGGCGCTTGGCACTGTAACGCCGAGTCTGGCACTATTCCAGCGTATTTATCGTGATGGGCTGCGGCCAGTAGGGGTACTGAAGCCCGATGTGCATGCTGAGGCGAATGCACCGCATCGTTTTGCGCAGGGCATGGGGGCAGGCGTGCTGGTTGTGGCAAGTGCAGCATTTCTGGGTGGGCTGGTAACCTTGGGATGGGCATTGGCAATTCTAGTCATCGTATTAGCAGCGGTCAATCTATTCTTTGGTTTTTGCGCTGGCTGCTTTGTCTTTTTCCAATTGCAGCGCTTGCGCCGTTCATAGCGAGGGTTCTGGTCATGATTGAACGTATGCTTATTCTCTTAGCGGTTGCGATTGGTGTTGCTGTGATCTGGGGAATGGTGCGAATCTGGCAGCAGCGTGCCGTAATCCGTATGCAGGCCGCTAGCCCATTCGCAACACTTGTGCCAGCCGGTACTCCTGCAGTGATTGCGTTTTCTACCCCGACATGCACCGAATGCCGGACACTCCAGGCGCCAGCGCTGAGCCGCTTAGAGCGCGATCTTGGGCAGGGTGTCACCGTACTGCGGCTCTCGGCACCTGATTATCCCCAGTTGGTTGAGCAGGCCGGGATCTTGACAGTGCCTGCTACAGTTGTGCTGGATCGAACCGGCGCAGTACGCCACCTCAACCTGGGCTTCGCCGATACGGCGCGGTTGGCGGCTCAGATCCACGCATAACCTCAATAAGCCAAATCATAACCAAGGCGCATAAGATGCAGAAACACTGCACTATGCGCCTTAGTTGTTTATCCCAATGGAAACTAGATTGCGGCTATTGGCTTACCACCCTGGGCTGCCGAAGCCTGGATGGCATCCCATAGGCGCGCCATTCGTAGGCCAACTTCTGGTGGGCATGGATTCTCGATTGTGCCAGCGCGCACTGCCAGGAATTGTTCCCAAACACCAAGTGATGCCGGGACTGGTACTGTGGCGGGTGGTATTTTGCTATTAGTTTGGATGAGCAGCCGTTCGCCCCACACCCCGGTCGTCAGAATCGCCCCTTGGCAAAAGACGCGCACATCGGAATCGCAAGATGGGATCGCCTCACCACAGGCATGGAATGTTACTAGCGCTCCCGAGCGTAGCCGACCCATAACGGCACCTAATGTCTCAACCGGGCGGCCCTGGTTATCGAGCCATGCCGCAACCTCAACAAAATCCTCGCCGGCTAGATCTGAAATCGTATTCAGTAAGTGTGCGCCGGTGTCGAACAGAAACCCGCCGCCGGAGATTGCTGGCTGTTGGCGCCATGCCCCGACAGTCAGAACACCCCAGTTCTGCCAAACAACCCCGCTGATTGTCAGGATGTTCCCCAGTTCGCCCGATCGTAGCATCTTCACCGCAGTACGGATATTTGGCGAAAGGCTACCAGGGAATGCAACCACCAACAGGCGCTTGGTGGCGTCACGCGTGGCAATCAGGTTCTTAGCTTCAGTTGCATTCATCACCATGGGTTTCTCTAATAGAACATCAAGACCCGCCTCCAAACAGGCCTTGGTTTGGTCGTGATGATAGGCATGGGGTGTAATAATAAAAGCCGCATCGATCTCACCAGTACGCTGTTTCAACAAGGTATTGAGATTAGGCTGATTAGGTGGCGGCGCAAGCCCGGCCTCATCAAATAATGCCGCTGTCTCCTCATATGCCGCTGCCGATGGCTCACAGACCGCTGCGATCTGCGTCGTTTCCTGCATCTTCAACATAGCATGAATATGATGCCGTGCCATTCCGCCACAACCAACCATCAGGGCGCGAATAGGTGTATTTGCCATGATTAACTCCTTGAGCAATGAAACAATGAAACAATGAAACAATGAAGCATGAGAACAGGCTCATTGAATGCTGTAGCTTTACGAATAAACTCACTCCCATGCTTCGATGCTACACCCAGAGGGTACCCGGCTTGGCCCAGAGGGCACCCCGCTTCGATGCTTCGATGCTTCGATGCTTCCATGCTCTGCGCTCTGCGCTTTCCGCTCCATCGCTCAGATGCTTCCATGCTACAATACCACAATTCGCCCGCTCCATAACAAACTGAGGACTGCCATGAAGGTGATCGAGACACGTGTCTTCCGTGGACCAAGCCCATATGGTTACCGGCCCGTGATCCGTATGACGCTTGATCTTGAGGAGTTGGAAGAATGGCCATCGGCGCGCATCCCAAACTTTAGTGAGCGACTACTTGCGCAGATCCCGACGCTCCAGGAGCATGGCTGCTCGTATGGTGAATCCGGCGGCTTTGTGCGGCGGCTTTCGGATGAGAACCGCGATGGCACATTTGGCACATGGATGGGCCATGTGCTTGAGCATGTTGCGATTGAGTTGCAGTGCTTGGCAGGCACATCGGTGACGTATGGTAAGACCCGCTCAGTCACCGGGCAGCCTAGAGTGTATCATGTGATTTATTCGTATCTTGAAGAACAGGTTGCGCGTGAGGCTGGCGAACTGGCGCTCAAACTCATTCGTAGCCTGGTTCCACCTGAATTACCCAGCGCCTTACTAGCGGATGAGTTGGTTAGCTTCGATTTTATTGCCGAGCGCGACGATCTCATCAGCCGAGCGCAGGATCTGGTGCTTGGCCCAACAACCGCCTCGATTGTGGATGAAGCGCGCCGCCAGGATATTCCAGCTATTAGGCTTGACGACCAGAGCTTGGTGCAGCTTGGCTATGGCAAGTACCAGCAGCGCATTCGAGCCGCTGTAACTGGCAAAACCTCAAATATCGCAGTTGAAACCGCTAGCGATAAAGAACTGACAATCAAACTGCTTAGCGATGTGGGTATTCCAACGCCGCGTCACCGGCTGGTACGCAGCGAGGAAGCGGCTGGCGAGGCCGCTGAGCGCCTGGGTTTCCCGCTTGTCGTTAAGCCACTCGATGTGAGTCATGGCCGCGGTGTCTCGCTGAACCTTAAGACGGTTGAAGAGGTGCGTAAGGCCTACCTGATTGCCGCCGAATACACATCGAGCGTACTGGTCGAAACATTCTTACCCGGTAAGGATTACCGTGTGCTGGTTGTGAATGGTGAAGTCGTTGCAGTTGCGGAACGTGTTCCAGCGCATGTGATTGGCGATGGGAAGCATACAATTAGTGAATTGATAGAGATCATCAATCGTGACCCACGACGTGGCTTTGGCCATGAGAAAGTGCTGACCAAGATTAAGCTAACCCATCAGAGCGAGATGTTGCTTGAGCGGGCTGGCTACTCGCTCACAACAGTACTCAAGGATGGCGAGCAGTTCTTCCTGGCTAGCACCGCCAACCTCAGCACGGGTGGTACTGCGATCGATCGCACCACTGAGATTAGCTATGAGACACGTGAGATCGCCCGCCGTGCTGCGCTGGTG
>JANLSE010000104.1:0-12712 GCA_031362265.1 Roseiflexaceae bacterium | reverse complement strand
CATCGCCTACGAGCGCTGCTCGCGTCCGATCCCGAGTGGCATGATGGTGCGATCACCGCTCATTTTCACTAAGTGCGCAACGGTCGCCAACCGCTTCCTGCAAATGGCTATGTGGTATGGTAATCGCCACAGCCACACCTGACACACGCACACCCAGGCGTAGAACCTGGGTGTTGTTATACCTTGACATTGTGCAACATTATCTAGCCTTCCAACGTGTGGCGTATCCGCTCAAGCGCATCGCTTCGACCAGTGAAAGAACTACATGTGTGCAGTATCTCAATGTGCTAGAAGTGAATAGGAGTGTGAATCTTGTCCCCATGTCAGTGGCTATCGACTCAGGTACTGTGCTTACGTCGTGTCACCTCCTTACTCTGCGGCACGGTTGCCAGGAGGGTAACAATAAATCGCTCTAGCCCTGCGAGCACTTCTTGCTCCCAAGGCTGAAGGTTAGATCAAATCGTCTAATCAACATCCGGCTGTGGTTGCGATGCAGCGATCGCCTGTGAGGGCGTCAGTGCAAATCCTTCCGTCCAGGCCGCAGTAAAGGCGGCATCGCCAAGCTCGGCGCACACTGTGGCCAGGCTATGTGTGTAGGCTGCCTGCTCGGTGGGCAGCAGTACAAATGCGCCGATATTCGTGTGCTGCGCTTCAGCTGACCCAAATAGCAGCGCCGCATGCACCAACTGGCCCATCGTCAAGGCAATTATGCCCAGTTCGCAGAGTGCTTGCGCAGCACCGAATCGATAGCCGGTCTTCTGGCAGAAATGTACACTTTCCTCAAGGAGTACTCGCGCGCGCGCACTATCGCCCTGTGCCTGTAATACCCTCCCCATACCATGGAGAGGCGCACTAATGCGGTAAGTATTATTGACGCTGCGAGCGAGTGCCAGCGCTTCTGTGTAGTATGCGATTGCTTTCGGGTAATCATTCTTCACAGCAGCAATTTCGCCCAGATTGTTGAGGCAACCCCCAATATCTTGTATATCGACCATGCTGCGGAATAGTGCCAACGCCTCTTCTAAACCTGCTGCCGCCCGATCATAGTCGCCTTGTGCAACTGTTATGACTGCCAGGTCGTTGAGTGTCCAGCCAACACCGCGCAGATCGCCCTGGTTACGAAATAGCGTGAGGGCTTCGTCATAGTCTACTACCGCACGTACGTGATCGCCTTGGTATAGCGCCCGCATGCCAAGGGTGAACAACGCCCAGGCGACTCTCTCGGTATCATTTAGCTTGCGAGCTAGAACCAGACTCTCTATGCTCAGCGCCGTGGCATGCGGGTAATCCCCCTGTGTTACCGCCAGAAAGGCTGCACGGTAGAGCGCAGTAGCTCGGTAGTGCTCGGAAGTGCGCGGAGCGCTTCGCTCTGTTCGACTCATGCTGTGGGATCGTGCTACCTCGTTCGCATCCAACTGTACAAATCTCATCTGCGCCAACGCGTGCTCCAGCCAGGATCGTCCCTCACTCACATACCCACGAATCCACCAGAACAACCATAACGCTGAGGCTAAGCGTAACCCCACATGCGCTCCCTCTGGCATTACCTGACTCCAGGCTAGCGCTGTACGCAGGTTGTCGTGCTCTCGCTCCAGCCGTTTCAGCCAGGCGTGCTGCTCTCCCAATGTAAGCTGTGGCTCCGCCTGTTCCGCCAATCCCATGTAGAAGTGGGCATGTTTCTCGCGTATGGCTGCGGCCTCGCCGCTTGCCTCCAACTGCTCCAGAGCATACTCACGGATTGTCTGCAAAAGCATGAAGCGCGGTTCATGGTCGAATTGCTCCTCTTGCCGCAGCAAGCTCTGATCCACCAACACAGCCAAGCCATCGAGTATGGTAAACGACGCCCGGAAGCCCGCGGCATCTGAGTGCGCAGACTCGTCACCATCGCTGTTGCAGATTGCTTGGACCGCGTCGAGCGTCCCACCATCGACAAACACGGCCAGCCGCCGAAACAAGGTCTGTTCGTCCGCGTTGAGCAGATTGTAACTCCAGGCGATCGTACTACGTAAGGTCTGCTGCCGCTCTGGCAGGTCGCGCGCTCCACGAGTTAACAATTGGAGCCGGCTCGTCAAGCGCGCCAGGATCGCCGAAGGTGAGAGCAGTTTGCTGCGTGCCGCCGCCAACTCGATCGCGAGTGGTAATCCATCCAGGCGGCGGCAGATTTCTGCGATCGCAGCCGCGTTGACATCTGTTAGCGTAAAAGCTGGTTGGGTCAATTGCGCGCGCTGCACAAAGAGTGCGACTGCCGCATAGCGTATTAGGATTTCAACAGTCGGGAGTTGCGCGAGATCGGGTAACTCCAGTGGTGCCACAGGGTACTCGTGCTCGCCAGAGAGATGCAGCCCTGCTCGGCTGGTCACGAGTACCTTGACTGCAGGCGCGGCTGACAATAGGTGCGCGATCACTGTGGATGCAGCAAGGATATGCTCAAAGTTGTCGAGCAGTAGCAAGAGATGCTTGTCATGCAAATAGATCGCGAGGCGCTCAAGCAGCGGCTGCTCGCTGGTTTCATGCAAGCTAAGCGTCTGGGCAATTATGTTGACGACCAGCGCGGGGTTACTGATCGGTGCAAAGTTAATGAAGAACACGCCATCCGTAATATCATCGAGTAGTTCGGCTGCCACCTGGAGGCTAAGGCGGGTCTTGCCGGTACCACCTGGGCCAGTCAGTGTCACCAGGCGCACGTCGGTACGACGCAACAGCACCGCCAGGTCTGCGATTTCCCGTTCGCGCCCGATCAAGGTCGTGGGTTGGGCCGGCAGATTACTGCGGCGGCGATCGAGGCTCCGAAGCGGAGGAAAGTCAGTTGGTAGATCGGGTGCGACTAGTTGGAAAATTAACTCCGGACGACTGAGATCCTTCAGTTGATGCACTCCCAAATCGTAGAGCGCTGCATCCGGAGGGAGATGATCAAGCAACAATTCGCGAGTGGCGACCGAAAGCAGCACTTGGCCGCCATGCCCTGTGGCCATGAGTCGCGCCACCCGGTTAAGTGGTTGGCCGAGATAATCCCCATCGT
This sequence comes from Roseiflexaceae bacterium, assembly GCA_031362265.1. Classification (GTDB taxonomy): domain Bacteria; phylum Chloroflexota; class Chloroflexia; order Chloroflexales; family Roseiflexaceae; genus JANLSE01. The sequence goes on along the minus strand of JANLSE010000104.1, from coordinate 9,693 downwards.
GTGGTTCGGCCGTACCGGTGTGAAGTGCCATGCGCACGTGGATGGGCCGAACTGCACCCCATTCTTCCTGAGCAAGAGCACGTTGCCCAACAACCGCAGCCGCTAAGGCGTTAGGGGCAGACGTAAATGCAGCACAGAAAGCATCGCCGATAGTCTTGAAGACATACCCATTGTGGCGCTCAATCACCGCACGCAGGATGGCATCATGGCGAGCAAGGGCAATACGCATGGCATCCGGTTGTTCTTCCCAACGACGTGTACTACCCTCGATGTCGGTGAAGAGGAAGGTGACGGTGCCGCTGGGTAGGCTCGTTAGTGCAACGGATGGTATGGGTGGAGTGAGGGGCACGGCATCGATCGATGGCGACAGTTGATCGGGAGCCAACTCAGCACGCGCCGTACGCAGAAACTGGTCGCGCTCATGCTCTGGCACTGCCAGAGCCTCTGCTAGCAGCGCTGCGATCTGGCGCGAAGGACGGCGCTCATCGGCCTCGATCTTGCGGATCATCGAGGGTGTACAACTGACCTGCTGCGCCAGCACTTGCTGGGTCAGGTCAAGTGCTTTCCGCCGCCGCCGCACCCACTCCCCGAAGGAATAGATCTCACTCATCAATGGCTCCGTTGTTCAACCGTCAGCCATCAGCGCTGGGTTTTGAGCTCTCAATATCATGTCACTTGTGTAGCACTCATTGTAGAGTAAAGCACCACTCGTGACAAGCAGTAATGTGGCGAGCTGTGCGGGCTTCTGCAGCACGTGGTAGATATCATCTATCCACGTAGAGACATCTTCAAGCGCCTGGGCTTTCTGAGCAGGCCACTGATACCAATGCTGCACCATGGGTGGTTTGGCGTCGGGATTGCCCGTGATAGTGCCTAGGCATAGCCAGCCGCTACCCGAGATACGCGACTCGATCCATGTAGTGTAGGGAGCATGAATCATAATCGCACCCCCAGAAGAATAGGGATGCGATTAACTTTTTGGTGGGAGTGTGGGCCGGGTGGGTTCCTCGGCCGTCCATTCCTAAGCATTCCGCCAATCTGGACGCGATACCCGCAGCACAGTGCTGCAGCTGGGATCGCGTATGGGCCAGCCTTCTAACCTTCGCGCCAGAACACAGCGCGCGGCACGCAGATTACATGGCGAACTGCTGTGTGCTTCGCGCTGCCTAAGCTCCTGCCCTGGCATATCCCACGCGACAGCCCTTCCTCGACTCTTTGCATCTTATGTCGACCTAGCATCCAATTCGTGGGATGCTGGGCGCTTCGTGTTTGTGCGCCGCTTTCAGTGTTGGCCCCACGCCGGGCGGTGGTCGGTGCCACCGTGATCTCCTCACAGACCCTGCCCGGACACTGTTTGACCCGTTTGTCAGCAGCCAACACCGAACCGGGGGTTTTGGGCATAAAAAAGCCTCTCGACTACAAAGTTCCCCAACTCTGTCGAAAGGCCCTACCCCACCCACGAGCAGACATAGTCCGCTCCCTCGGTTTCTTGTTGTCTGCTCCAGTATAGCAGCGCTTGATTTGACCGTCAAGCACCAGCAAGGAGCATTTTCAATGGAACGTTCTCTTCGCCATTCGACAACCCAGCTACCGCTGCCGCTCGCGGAGGTGCCACGCACCGCGCCGTATCTGCGTGTGCCAGATCGGCTACTGCGCCGCTTTGCACGTGACCCGCTTGCCGTCGGGGTCTACCTGGCGGTCGCGCGCTGTGCGCTCACCCAGCGCGGCGCGGTGCCGCTCTCACCTGCCGATCTGGCGGAGTGGGGCAGCGGCGATCGGGGCCGCGATAGCGCGATCATGCGCCGGATCAATCTGCTTCTGGCCGAGGGCTGGCTGATTGCCAAGCATGGGCGCGCCGTCAAGCTGCGGCTGCTCCCAACCTGGGGCGCAGCATTCACGAGTACGCAGCTCGCGTGGGATTTTGCCGCAGCGCAGCTTGGCAAGCCCGACGCGCTGCGCGTCCGGCGCGTGTCGCTTGAGCTGTTCGACACCTACCTGGGCCGCATCGATCCATTGCCAGGCCGCACACCAGCCCTGATTACGCGCTACTTCGATCGTCCGCTGATCAGTCTGTTCGATTTGGGGGTGTATGTGCTCGCTACGCTTACGGCCCAGCAGCCGACCGGGCAGCTTCAGGCTGTGGGCCTCTTTGATGGACAGCTGCCACAGCCGCCACGCTCGCTCAGCACTTTTCTCGAACTGGCGGAGCAGGGCGAGCTCACGATGAGCGGAACTGATTCGGGTGGTGCGGTGCTGCTGAGCAATCAGGGGCAGCAGCACCGCCAGCGAGCGCAGACGAGTACGGCAATGCCACATGCGAAGGGCACACATCCATCAGATGCGGAGTTGTCGAGGGTGAGCAACTCGCCTAACGGATCACTCTACGGATCACCTAACGGATCAGCGAAAATCAATCAGAGTGGTGGTGATTTGGCGCATCTGGATGCGCTCAAAAGACGCTCCCCTACGCAGCCAGCGCATGCAGCATGGGATAGAAGTATAGAAGTACATGGAATCGAATCCCCCACCATGAGTAGATCTTGGATGGGTGGCGGCGGTGGAGGTATAGCTATTCAGCTTCGCGATCAGAAACCGATCAGCCAGCACGATTCTGAGCGCAACCAGTTGCTGCAGGCAATTGGGATTCGCCATCGAGCAGGACTAGCCAATACCCGCTTGCACTGCTCAGCGCATGGCATGCAGTGATTACACATCCTGGCCTGCTGCGGCGCTTCACTAGCCCAGCCGCATTTGCCTATGCGCAGCTGCGCGCAGGCAATCTGCCGCCCACGACATGTGAGCTTGAGGATTGGCAGTCCCCACAGCGGCAGAGCCTTTGTGATGCCGATCGGCACTATGCACCGGTCGAGGTTGATGAAGAAGCGCATGAGCGCCGCGTCGCCCATGCGCGCAGCATTGCCCCAAGCGACGCGAGCAATCTCACGATTGCGCTGATTGCGGCAGCCCTGGCTGAGGGTGCATCGGACGAAGCGGCCGTGGCAAGTGCACTCCTGGCTGCTGCGCAGCAGCCCCAGTTCAGCGAGGAGGTGGCCCGTGCATACAGAGCACATGCTACCCGCTGAGGAGGGCCTCATAAGCCTTGATGATCTGCTGCACATCCAGCTACGGCACGATACGTCGCAGCATGTACCAATAGCGGTGGACGAGCAGCCGTGCATAGTTCACGCAACCACCCAGGCGCTGCCCGCACGCAGCACACGCTATCTGGTCGCCAGCCCGCCGCAAGCAGCAGATTCTGCCGTCTGCGCACGCTGTGGTGGCGCAGGCTGGTATACGCTGCCGGTCGCATTGGGCCACCCCGATTTTGCCAAGCTGCAGCCATGCGCATGTAGGCAGACGGAGCGGAGTACGCGACAGGCGGCTGAGCTTGAGCGCTTGAGCAATCTGGCGACGTTCCGCGATAAGACCTTCGCCGCGTTCGATGGCTGTGTGAGCGGGGTGCTGCCAGCATTCCAGATTGCTCAGGCATTTGTATTAGCCCCACATGGCTGGCTGGCGCTGTTTGGACCCTATGGCTGTGGCAAGACCCATCTGGCCGCCGCGATTGCCAATGCGGTGCTGGACCATGGCATGCCGGTGCTGTTTGTGGTGGTGCCCGATCTGCTCGATCACCTGCGCAGCACCTTTGCGAGCGATAGCACCGTCAGCTACGACCAGCGCTTTGAGACGGTGAAGCAGGCGCCGCTGCTGATCCTTGACGACTTGGGGACAGAGAGCGCCACGCCCTGGGCCAAGGAGAAGCTGTATCAGCTGGTGAACTTCCGCTACAACGAGCGGTTGCCCACCGTGTTCACCAGCAATGTGCGCATGGAGCAGCTCGATGGGCGCATTGCCTCACGCATGCACGACTCAGCGCTCAATGCTGCGGTACTAACAATCCAGGCGGCAGATTATCGGAAGCGTAAGCGGAGGGAGCCATGACCCTAGAAGCGAACTCAAGTGCGGTTGCTCACCAGATCTGCAAGGTGCTGGGTGAGACGCGGTTAGGGCCGCGGCGGCAGATCTGGCAACTAGTGCAACGCTATGGCGTGGAGCGCTGCCTGCAGTGGCTGGAGGAGGCGCTAGCAATTGAACAGCAAGGCGGTGACCTCACCGTAGCTGGCGTGCCGCGCACTCGTGGTGGCACCTTCTTCGCGCTGGTTCGTCGGGCGACGAAGGATGGCCGCAGGCGGCGCTGGGGAAGCCGAAAGCCACCAAGAGCTGCCGCAGCGTTGCCATCCTTCCAATGGCAGGAGTGAAGGAGCATCGTAGCCGCGCTGGATGCGGAGAGAGGAGTGATTGAAGCGGTGAAGCTGACACTGATCGGGCGTCCGGGGAAGGTGGTTCGGTTCAAGGAGTGCGTGATCACGCTGATGCAGCCAGGTCGCAGGCCAAGCCTACCACGTGGGCTACCTGCGATCTCGCCCGTGGCACAGCCATACATCGTGTATGTCAATCGGCGGCAGTGGGATGCGGTGGCAGGGCAATTGGCGGATCCAGACCAGGTGTTGGTTATTGATGGGTGGGTGAGCCAGGATAGCGAACTGGCAGCGATTGTGATTCACGCACTGCACGTACAGGTGGAGCTCAGCCAGGCCGCGAAGAATCGACAGAAAGGGGCATCCGCATGAGTATCGCAGGACATGGGCCGAATATCGGCCACGGCTATGTGAAGTATGTGGTGATCGATACGCAGGGGATTGAGCTGGAGCCGGTGGTGTTCCCAGCCATCCTTGGCCGCGCGGCGCGCAGCGTCAGCGGTACGATCTCCAAGGTCGAGACGGTTGATCAGGGCGGGGCGCAGTGGTGGACCGGCGAGGATGCACTGCTCGCACAAACGCCGCTGACGATGCTGGCGCAGGATCGGCTGAGCGACGCGGCCTTTATTCCCGCATTGGTGCGTGGCGCGCTGCAACGCCTTGGATCGCTGAATGGCGCGGCGCATGGCTATTGTGTCACTGGGCTACCAGCCACCTGGGCCAGCGATACAGAGAAGGCCAAGCAGCTCGGCGAGCGCCTTCGGACGGCGCACCCAGGGTACGGTGCCATCCGCGTTATCCCCGAGCCATTAGGGCTCCTGTATGCGGCGGCGCTGGATAACCATGGCCAAGTGGTCGGGGATCGGGCGTTGATTGATGGCGTAATTGGCATTGTCGACCTCGGCCATCATACGGTGGACTGCGCGGTGATTCGCAAGCTCGTGCCGGTGCCAACCAGCCTCGACACCTATGCGCTGGGAACGGCGCGGCCACTGACGCAGATCCGCGCCCAGCTGAGCGCAACCTTTGAGCGCGAGCTCAGCCTGTTCGAGACCGATCAGGCGGTGCGCGAGGGTCAGGTGCAGATCGCAGGGCGTGTACGCGTCATGCCAGCCAGCTGGGATCGCCCACTCATCCAAAATGGCGAGGCGATTGTCGCACGCCTGATGGAGGCATGGGGCAGTGGTGCGCAGCTCGACCTTATTCTGGTTGGGGGTGGTGGCGCGGAGATCCCATCACTGGTTGCTGCACTCCAGGAGCGCTACCCGCACACCCAGATAGTGCCACACCCCCAGACGGCAATAGCGCGCGGGTATGCGCGCCTGGCGCGGCGGCTTGGACAAGGCAAGTAAGGGAGGGCATGATGCAGCTACAGCTACAGACGCGCAAGCAGTTCCTGAGGCGTCAGAACAGGCACAGGGGAATGCGCAAAGCCACTCGGGCCGCAATGAGCGGCGTATTAGAGAGCACAATCCCAGTATGGCTCTTGCCATCTCGCCTCTTTGGCGCATTCCAGATCAGCCAGGATTATGAGCCATACCGCTCGATGCACCGTGTGTCGAGCCACATTTGGACCTCTTCATCGGTTGGTGGCGGACGATCTGTTTTGAGGAGACTACGTGCATGCGCAAATGTTGCCGCTCGTAGCTCAAGGGTGGCGTTGACACCGGTCATGCCGAGTATGTTTTGGATGAGCTCAAGCCGCTCAGCATCTGTCCAATCCCTGAGCGCTTGGAGTATAGCCGCCCGATTGATAGCATCGCGAGAATCCATAGTTCCTCCACAGGTTACCTTCCAGCTATCCGCCAGCAGCTACCGCCAATCAGACAAGCAACAGTGCCAATCGAATGGTCTCAGTTCCTTGAGCTCGGGGGCTCACGTCAACGCCACACCACGATTACGCTTACGATGTTACTCCTATACCAACTGGCTACGGAAGCAACGTGTTCATAGGCCATACCGCTCATTCAGCCGCTCTTCTCGCCATTGGGCAATGTCCTCATCAGTAGGCGGAATATATCCATCGGGTGTGAGTGCAAGCACCTTCGCAAGCGCTGAGTTTGGATCGCGGGCGAGCATTGCAGCACGCGATTCTGCTGGCAGCTGGGTAGAACCTACAGCACGCTGCGCATCAAGTGAAGTCTCCGATTGGGCCTCAAGTGACGCTGCGATGGCTGACGCAATATGGGCAATCAGGCGTGCTTGGTCAGCAAGTGAGAGCTGTTGTGCAAGGCGAAGTACCTCATCAAGCATAGGTGTTGAAGCTTTCATGACCATTCTCCCAACGTATTGCTCATATGCTAAGCGACAGCGGTGCTCATCACGATACTGCACAGATCGGAGCAGGATGCCATGACCACATCCATGCGCCTGCTCCCCGTGCGCACCACCGCTGGTCTGAGGAGACTTATCGAAGGTGTCGGGCCAATTAATGCCGCGACGCGTGCGCTGATTATTTTGGGAGCGGATCGCGCCAATCTGGATCTGTGCGGCTTTGAACGTGAGATCGCACTACTGCTTAGCGAACTCCTTGACGAGCAGGTCAGCGCTGCGCTGCGTGCGGTCTATCACCGGTTACTCAACGAAGTGCCTGCCGAATCAGCGATGGTGATGCCAGAGCCTACTGCTGAGGGTACCGACCACCTGAGTAAGCAGCAACGCTCAACAGCCGACGAACCAAGCGATCCGTTTGCTACGGTTGGGATGGAGGTGTAGCTGATGCATCTGACCACTGCTTTTCGACATCCCTCCATCGGAGTGCACTGCTGGCTTCAGGATGTTGCCGCAAGCGATCTTGCATTGTTCGCACCAGTTCGCGATCTTCAGTATCTTCAAGGAGCTCGATAAGGGTGTGCCAGAGCGCAACCGGGATCACGACTGCGGTCGTCTGGCCTTGCTGGTCAACCGTGAATTGGACGTCCTTCGTAAGTTCAGCCAGGTTCATAGCAGTACCTCAGCATCAACGACATCGCTGTTTCAGAAAGGAGCTCGGCACTCAATAGTTACTCTAGCATATACATCCACGCTGTGACATCAATCGAACGACGGAAATGCCGGGATAGCTGCGCAAACAGCCCCCGGCTCACCCCTGGCTTAAGGTCCAGAGGCTTACTCGTATGATAGCCGAAAGGAAGGGAAGAACATCCATGCCAATTCGTAAAGATCAAGAACTGCTCAGCCGCATGTTGAGCACGCCGATTATTGAACAGCGCCAGGCAGTGACACCTATGCCTGAGCCGCCACAGCCAGTTGCATTGCAGCCCGCCCAGCCAGCGCCGCGCGCGCCGATGCCCACAGGGCCGAGCCCCATCCCGCCGCCGACCATAGTGCGTGGCCTGTATCGCAGGGTTGGCACGACTCTGGCGCTGGTAGGTGCCGCCGCAGTTGGAAGCCTGATCTGGTACTACAGCGGCATCTTCACGCTCAGCTTTCTTGGTACGACGTTTCGCGATATGGCGCACCTAATCGAAGCATCCCCTTGGTGGCAGGTCTGGCTGATCCCGCTGGCAATCTCAGCGATGGAGCTCTTTCTATGGCCGCGTCGTGAGCGCAGGCCGGGGATCTTCGCAATTCGGCTGCTACTCTGGCTGCTGATGCTGGCCTTTGATGTGCTGACCACCGCACGCGGCATGCTAACGATCCTCCAGACTCAAGATGTTGTGCTGCCAATTACTCCCAGCGAAAGGCAGTGGATAGAGTATGGCCTGGCGCTCGCAATTGGCATGGCCTTCGCTTACCTGCCTGAGCGAATTGCGCGCTGGGTGCTGACCGATCTGTGGGCGATCTGGCTGGCCCCGATCTGGCGCTGGTTCAAACGACTACTTGACAGCCGGGGTGCTTCAGCATAAACTCGTGGCACCCCCACCACCTCAACTGAGGAGGACTTCCTATGCGTGAATGGTTCAGCCATCCCGAACACATGCTGATCGCACTCTGCTTCGCCCTGCTATTGGTGGGGATTGCGCGCTTCCCACGACTGCTCGCCTGGGCCTATCGCCAGCGCTGGCTGATGGCTGGTGGCAGTGCCGTGCTGACCTTTGTCAGCCCACGCGTCGCACCGCTCGCGCCAAGACCAGTTGCGCTCACGCCTGCGGTTGTGCCAGGCACGCTGACCGCGCTGGCAAGCCCGCCGGGCGTTGAGCGCTCAATTGCCCATATGCGCCAGCGCTCCCCAGGCGACCGCTACTTGCTGCCGCTGGGCTGGTGGCGTAGCGGCAGCGAGCGCGCCGATCTGGTCTACACCGCGCTGGTCGGCGAGACCAACCATGTGCTGATTAGCGGCGCCAGCGACTGCGGCAAGGACACCCTCGTCTGGTGGATGCTGCTCTCGCTGGGGCTGGTGCATCGCGAGCCACACGAGCTGCGGATTGCGATTCTGGATGGCAAGGGGCTTGATTTTCAGCCGTGGGCCAATCGGGCGCACACCTGGCTGCTTGCCAGCGAGAGCGAGCAGATCCCTGATGCGCTGCGGGCGCTGACGACCGAGCGCAAGCGGCGACGGCAGATCCTTGAGCGTGCCGGGGTCAGCAAGTGGGATCACTATCTGGGCGGCGACCTGCCGCTCCTGGTGGTGTATATCTCCGAGCTGAGCCTGCTGGAGACGGCATTGCGGCGTGAGCGCAGCCGCCGTGACCGCGACCGTGGGCTGGATATCGAGCTGGAGGGCTGGCTGAATGACGAGCTCACCAGCGGGCGCGCCTTTGGCATTCGCTACCTGATCGCCATGCAGACCGTGAGCGGCATGGATATGCTCTGGCGATCACAGATTGGCGTGTTTATGGCAGGCTACCAGCCAGACGAGACCCAGGTCAAGCCGAATACTGGCAAGACCGCCAAGCAGATCGGTGGCTTTGGCGCGGTTGCGCCGAATCTGCTGCCGCCCCCACCAACTGGCGCTGGCATCTTCACGATTGTCAGCGGCGACGACTGCACCACTGTGCGCGCACCTTACCTCAGCGAGACTGAGCGCCGCTCTTGGCTGGCCTACCTGCCCGAGACAGCAGCTCCCGCCGAGGAGCTATTGTCAACCCTTATCGCAAAGGCACCAGCCCATATTGCGAGAACTTCTAGAGTGAGTGAGGCAGCTACGGCTGAAAAAAGCGCTGCACATCTCCCGCAAAAGATTGCGGGGTCACAAACCACGTTTGCAGCAGCAGCGAGCGATTTTGCAGTTTGCAATCTTGGGTTTTCACCAGCCGATATCGCCGAGATTGGGGCCAGAATTGCGCGCGGCGAAAAGAAAACTGATATCGTGCGCGCCATGCGCGGCTATGACACGCGGCGGCACCGCGAGTTCGCCGGGTACTACGATATGCTGCACAGCGAGCTAGGGGAGCGAGGAATGCATCAAGCATGAGCGCCATGATGACTCAATGTTGTGCTATCCTGTTGTTCCTGCGTCACGAATAACGGAAACATCCTCCTATTGCGGATG
>JANLSE010000084.1:0-10685 GCA_031362265.1 Roseiflexaceae bacterium | reverse complement strand
GCAAAGATCGGTTTTCAGCACTCCTTTGCTGGATCGTTGGCACAATTGCGTAGAGAAAGCTGATGATGCGACCCATCGTTTTATCATATAAAAGTCGTATTGTTGGAACATTCGTTTTCCTCGCCACGCTTACTCTCTATTTGTTGACAGCATGGATGACGGGGTCGGTGCGATCTCCAATTCAGGCGTACTTCAATGACTTAGCTGCTGCGTTTATCACCGGGCGTTTGGATCTCGTCAATCCATTATCAACACTTGATCTCACATTCTACAACGGAAAATGGTATGTGCCATTTCCACCATTGCCAGCATTGTTAATGATACCCTGGGCACTATCGGTAGTTTGTTGATTCCGGCTACCAGGCAGTGTAGAGGTCGATTCCATGACCGTGCCAAAGGGACTCAAGCAACTGCTGAAGGGCATTGGGTGGGGGACATCTCGACCACGCTCGCCAATACCGCCCGAGCATGATCCAAGGCTCCAACCAGGCGCGCACCTGTCGTAATGCAACTGGCCACGAAACACGCGGGCGCTGGCGCTCCCGGCTGACCGTTTTTTTTCTCCGCGATTGGTTCGCATTGACTTTCCGTGGGCTCGACCTCACCGTGCGTGACCTCGCTGCGCTCAGTACTGGCGGCCGTCTGCGTGGCATGCCACCAACAAAACGTGAATGCGCAGCAGACCAACGCCCAATGCCGCTGGATGGCCTGATCGGAGCGCACTTGATACTCGGCCCACCCAAGGGTTCCCTTGACCTGCTTGTAGCTTTGTTCCACCCACATGCGCAACCCATACAACCGCACGAGCGCTTCCAGCGTTGCCGCTGGTAGCACCGTGTGCTGCGCGTGGTCACTTTCCGGAACGGGGAGATTACTGATCAGATACCAAGTGCTCATGGCAGGCAGGGTCAGCGGATCGGTGGTGACGACGACGGCGCGCTGCGCTTTCGCTGGACCATACGGCCCGGCAATCACCTCCAACGCCCACCACCGCTCGGTATGGCCATCACGAAAGGAACGGGTGATCGCAACCCACGCTCCCGGTTGCTCCGCACTGTGCCAGCGTGTACCAGCGGCGATAGCCTGCAATGAACCAAGCTGGTCAGCAGGATGCCACCACGCGTGGGATAGCTTGAGAGCCATGACAAAGCCAATCTGCAGGTTCTGGAGACCGGTTCGGAAGCCCTCGTGCTCGCCATACAAGCTATCTGCGACCACCGCGCAAACGGGAATGCTGGCCTCCAGCGCTTGTTCGACGAGTTCCAAGGCAATCTGTGGTTTGGTGCGAAAGTCCGGATCGGCTTTCCCCGCGGCAAACCAATGCGCTGGGGTATAGGGCTCGACATCGAGCGGATAATACACGTGTTCGTCGGCCCACAAACTGGTGACGGAGACCACGCCATTGTCAATCTTGCCAAGATTGGCCAGATACTGGCGACCGATATGCGCCGTTTTCGTTCCCGCTTTTCGGTCGCCCGTTTCATCAATGACCAGGACACCCGTGGCCGTCGGTGCGGTACTGGGGTCGGCACGCAGGAGTGACAGGCGGCACTGATTGATCTTCTTGGCATCCCAGGTGGACTCGGAGAGGAACCACTGCAATTGTTGTGCGCGTGGATGCTGGGCGCCAATCACGGGTTCGGTATTGGCCAGCGCGGTGAGGGTCTTGTTGCGCTCGCTTGGGAGCAAGAGATTGGCCAAATACTGGCGAAAGGCATCCCGCTGGTTACGTTTCGAGAAGAGCGGATCGAATGTGGCAGCGAACGACTCAAGCAGGCCTGGTGCCGCAGTCGCGGGGAGACGTTTACTCATTGGGTACCTCCACCACATCTTCTACCACGCTTCTTCGCCTATGTCAACAAACTACCGATACTTGTCTCACTCACTGGGCCAATTTTCGTTATTATTCAAGCAGGCCAAGCGGCTGGCCTAAGCCGTGGTGAATTGTATTCCTGGATCTGGGCGACAATGGTTGGTAGTGGCGTTTGTGGCTTGATCCTAAGCTTATGGTATCGGCAACCAATTATTGCAGCGTGGTCCAGCGCTGGCGCGGCACTGCTCGTTACCAGCCTAGCACAATATGGCCTTGGGCAGGCGGTCGGTGCCTATATTATTGCCGCAATTGCGGTAACACTGGTAGGCTTGACGCGGATCTTCGGGCGTGCAATGGCGTTAGTACCACAGCCAATTGCGCTCGGCATGCTTGCCGGGGTGCTGTTCCGCTTTGGGATTGGCCTCTTCCAGGTACTTCCCGATCAGCCACTCATGATTCTACTCATGTTGGCTGCGTTTGTATTCCTAAAACGGATCGGCTTTCGCGCACCAACGATTGGGGCACTCCTGGCTGGAGTAGCGGTGGCAGCATCACAAAACACCATTCATCTTGGTGGGTTTACCCTAGAACTCTCGCAACCACAGATCACACTACCGCTGTTCACACCTAATGCCGCACTCGGGCTGGCGTTGCCATTGTTTGTGCTAACCATGAGCTCACAGAATGCGCCTGGTTTTGCGGTACTGCGTAGCGCTATAACACTCCAATCGATGGGCCAGTTGTGGTAACTGGCTTCGTCTCACTCCTTACTGCACCACTCGGTGGATCTGGGTTATGCCTTGCAGCAATTACCGCAGCGATCTGTACCGGCCCAGAGGCACACCCTGATCCCAATAAACGCTACGCCGCCGGTGTCGCCACCGGGGTGTTCTACATGATCGCAGGCCCACTAAGTGCCATGGCGGTAAGCATCTTCGCGGGGTTTCCCAAGGCACTCAGTGCGGCGGTTGCCGGGCTTGCCCTGACTGGTGCGCTTGGCAGTTCACTTGCAGGGGCGCTCGGCGATGCCCATACACGCGATGCATCGCTGGTGGCACTCCTCGTCACTGCTGCCGATATCCCACTCTTTGGCATCGGGGCGCCATTCTGGGGGTTGATCTTTGGAATGGCCGTGCATATCGGGCTGAGTGCATGGCGCACAACGCACAACGCATAACGCAGAGCGCAAAACAACCACACGCTTCGTTGTGCGTTCTTGCGCTATGCGCTTTTGCGCTCTGCGTTCTTGCGCTATGCGCTTTTGCGTTCTTGCGTTCTTGCGTTCTTGCGTTCTTGCGTTCTGCGCTTTTGCGTTCTTGCGCTCTTAAGCCATCTTGCGAAAGATTAGCGCTGAATTATGTCCGCCAAGACCAATTGAGTTTGAGAGTGCAATGTTAATGGGCTGTTGGCGTGCGACATTGGGAGTGTAATCCAGATCGCATTCTGGGTCGGGTTGCTCCAGATTAATAGTTGGCGGAATGATCCCATCGCGAATCGCCAGAATACACGCGACTGCCTCGACGGCACCAGCAGCACCCATCATATGGCCGAGCATCGATTTTGTTGAACTAATCGCCACATTGGGCGCATGTTCAGCAAAGACTGCCTTGATTGCACGGGTTTCGGAAAGATCATTCAGCGGCGTTCCCGTACCGTGCGCATTAATATAATCAACCGCACTCGGCAGAATATCGGCCTTACGAAGCGCCATTTTCATGGCACGCGCCGCACCACGGCCATGATCATCGGCAGCGATCATATCGCGGGCATCGTTACTATTGCCATAACCAATAAGTTCAGCCAATATTGGCGCACCGCGTGCGATCGCATGATCGAGGCTTTCGAGTACCAATGCACCAGCGCCCTCCGAGAGCACAAAACCATCGCGACGAATATCAAATGGTTTACAAGCATGTGTTGGAACATCATTATCGCCAGCTAGGCCACGCATGGTACTAAATGAGGCCACAATTGTCGGATGAATGGGGGCTTCGCTCCCGCCAGCAATCACAACTGCGGCATCACCACGCCGGATCGTCTCATAGGCTTCGCCAATATTGTGGCCACCAGTTGAGCACGCAGCAACAATCGCCATATTTGGCCCTTGTGCACCCAACTGTATCGCAATATGGCCACTCGCCGAATCATCAATCATATTAGCGATCAGGGTTGGGGAAACCCGCCGATGGCCACGCTGCTGCAGAACATCGTGCTGATCAAAGATCAGATCTAAACCACCCGCACCAGTGCCATAGATCACGCCAACCATTTCGGGATCTTCGTGTTGCATATCGAGTTGGGCCATACGAACGGCCTCAAGCACTGCATTAAGCGCATAACATACATATTGCGACATGCGGCGTGCCTCGCGCGCATCAACCGCAGGGTCAAGCACAAAATTGCGCACCTCACCAGCAATACGCACAGGGAACTCTTCCACTGCAAACCGAGTGATTGTTCCGATCCCGCTCTGCCCTGCGCAGAGTGCTTCCCAAGCACTGGGAATATCATTGCCACAAGGCGTTACAACACCAACGCCAGTTACAACGACTCGTTGGAGCGTTTGCATATCACCTCACGTTACAGTAGGCAAAATGACCACAGAGGACACAGAGAGACAGAGTTTTGGGTAAACAAACTCTGTGCCTTTGTGCCCTCTGTGGTAAACGACTATTCCTCGCTGGTGGCCACCAACATTTTCGCCACCTCAATATCACTCATCGGGATCGGATGAGCATCGCTACTGATTCGCTTGATCAGGCCAGTCAAAACTTGCCGTGGGCCAAGTTCAACAAACGTATCCACGCCCTGTGTCAAAATCTCATGCACCGAGCGCGTCCATTGCACCGGTAGTGTGAGATGGTCGATCAACTCACGACGTAACTCATCAACCGTGGTAATAGCCTTGGCACTAATATTCGCGATCAACGGAATCTGCGGTGGGTTAAGCTGAGCAAGTTGCACGAGTTCACCAAAACGCTGTGCAGCTTGTTCCATCAGTGGTGAATGCGATGCGATACTAATCGCCAAGCGTTGCACCATGCGCGCACCACGTTGCTGAGCAAGTTCCATTGCGCGCTTGAGGGCCACAACCTCACCAGAAAGCACTGTTTGGCCTGGAGAATTTGCATTCGCCAGTGTCACCGTTCCTTGCGCTTGCGCCTCACGAACAACTGCTTCCAGCGTCGCCTCATCCAAGCCAACCACCGCAGCCATACCGCCAGGATGCTCAGTGGCTGTTTCTTTCATCAGGCGCCCACGCTCATGAACGAGCTTGACAGCATCCTCAAACGAAAGTACACCAGCAACCACCAATGCCGTATATTGCCCAAGGCTATGCCCTGCTGCAAGGTGTGGCTTAAACTCATGACCAAGTAACTCAAGGCGCTCACGGACTGCCTCAAAACAGGCAACGCTCACCGTCAAGATCGCAGGTTGAGCATTAATCGTATCATCGAGTTCGGATTGCGGGCCTTCAAAACATAGTTTACTAAGCGAGAACCCAAGCGCTGCATCCGCGCGGTCGAACAGGCTGCGCGCAATCGGCGAGATTTCGTACAATTGCCGACCCATGCCCACATACTGCGAACCTTGGCCAGGAAAGACGACTGCGATTCGTGATCGCACAATCTCAATAATATCCACTGTTTCTACTCCTTATGCATGTGCAGAACATGGCACTGCCCGGAGGCGCAAATGAAACATATGTAGTGCACATAGATACCTGAGTATAGCAAGAATACCCGGTGGCGTCAAATCGTTCGATTTACTCATCAAACTCTAACCATCCAGCAACCAATCTGCCAGATCACGGCTACGAGCAACAATCTCAGCATTGAGGCGATCACTCGTATCGATACGATGTTGCGCAACCTCACGTGTATAGCCCCATGCACGCATATGGCGCTGTACGAGGCGTTCCATCGCAACCGCAGGTGGCGTATCGAAATACCAACGCTCATCAAAAAACTGGCAGATCGGCTGCCAGGCTTGATCATTGTGCAGTAGATAGATCCCTTCGACAAGAATGATTCGCACCGTAGGTAGTACGATCTCAGCTCCTTCGATTGGATCACCAATATCGTGCTGAAAGCCAGGCCAGGGAACCGCTGCATGGCCAGCTGCGTTCCGCACACGTAAAAGCCGTGCATGAAGCGCCGCTGGATCAAATGTCCAGAGGGCGCCCCGCCGTGCAAACGCCTCAGCCGGGTTGGGCATCCGGCTCAACTCAGCTTTCGTCAGATGAAATCCATCCATGCCAAGCGCCATCATCGTACCAGCTGCCACCTGTGTATTCACACGCTCGGTGAGCTGCATTGCCAGTGTACTCTTGCCCGATCCAGGTAAACCAGCCATCCCAATGATCCAGCGTGAGCTACTAGATTCAAGCAGCTTGAGCAGATGCGCGACCGGTTCTTCAAGCATAGCTGGCATAGCTCTTCAGCGCCTCCTAGGCAAACGGCATATATGAAATGTATCGAACTGAAACAGCAGAATCCACAGCATAGATGGAATCATTACAAAGGGCGAAGAACAGCGGCATTGATGGCGTTATTGTAGCAGAAGTGCAAATGCTAGCATCGCATAGCGTCATTGTGGAGCGGTCAGAAAGGCTTCACAAGAATGCAACCGAAACAGGAAACCAACGACGTACTAAAGTGCTTATGTCTTTGCACCTTTGCGCACCCAAAGGGTACCCGCGTCCTTGCGTTGCAATCGTCATCTCCCGCTTGTGTCGTACAAGAATGCAAAACGGTATGTGACACCCGCTGGACAATACGGAGTTGACGCAATTGCGATTTGCACTGATCATGTGCCAATACCCAGAAGGAGCAACCAATGTTACGTATGACACTCTTGGGGGTTGGTACTGGCGTTCCCGACCCCGACCGCGAGAATACCCATATGGTCTGGGAAAGCCCAGAAGGGTTGCTGCTGATCGATGCTGGAGGCAGTACCTACCAGCGCTTGTTACGCGCCAACTTGGACCCTTTACAGTTACATGGTATTGTGTTAACACACTCACACACCGATCATATTAATGGTTTGCCAGGCCTGTTCTTTTCACTCAAATTGGTTGGGTATCAGAAACGCCTGCGTGTGTATGGCAATGCGCCAACACTTGCGCTGGTACAAACTATTTTAGCGGCGTTTCAAATGGAAGAATACCAAGCAGGAGCGGATTGGATCACCATCGAGGCTGGGCAGGAAATCCCAGTTGGCTGCCCAGGGTATCGGCTGTTCACTGCAGCAACCGAACATTCCCGGCCGTGCTTGGCATTGCGCTTCGAGGCAAGCGAAACTGGTCGCGCGTTGGTCTATTCCGCAGATACTGAGCCATGCCAAGCGGTGCAGAGCCTCGCGCAAGGTGCAGCGGTACTTATTCATGAAGCCACAACACCGGAACCATTCCCAGGCCATACAACGCCGCGCCAAGCTGGTGAGATTGCGGTTCGCGCAGGAGCCGAGCGCTTGGTGCTGGTGCATTTCAGCCCACACTGGACGATGAGTGCTTCTCAAGCGATCGATGAAGTCCGCATTGGTGGATTCCAGGGTGATGTTGAAATCGGTCGTGAGTTTGGGGTTTATAGTATTGGGTGACAGCAGGAGTCTATCGTGACGCTCTTTTATGGCCAAGATATATTCGCGCTACTGGATCTCGATCCAAATGAGCGCTATATTTCACTTGTTGATCTCTGCACACTCCTTGGACTCGAATGGGATGCGTATGAGCAGCGTAGCAAAGCGAATATCCTGCTCACAGAAGGGCTTCAGGTACTAGAGGTCGAGTTCGATGATGGCCATATCGAGGATCAACTCTGTCTGCGGATCGATCTGCTACCGCTCTGGCTTAGTACGGTTGAAACAAGCCATGCCAACCCAACATACCGCTTGCGGCTAGAATTATTCCAGCGTGAGGCAGCTTCTGCGCTCTGGCAGAATTTCCGGCCACAAGGGTTTGGCCCGCGTGATATTCTTGTGCCTGAGCGCCATGATCAAACCCCCGCCGAACAAGCCTATGTTGGTGCGCTCGCCATGGCCACGCTCGCACGCCACCAAATGCTGATTGAACGCCAACTCGACACCCAGACCAGTCATTCAGCTAACGACATGGAGGGGGATGCTGCCAGCGAGGGGATCGACGACCCGCCAGCAGCGCTTTTGGCGCGTGCGGTACGGCGTGTCGCGCTGGCAGCCCAAGAACGCACACGGCGCAACGAATACCCTGGTATGTATACCGGGCTGTATCGTCAGTTTGGAATCAGTTCCTATCGGCGTACCCCGCCAGCCCGGTTGCATGAAGCGCTTGAATGGTTAGAGCGCTGGCGTGGCGACCTGATGGGCGAACCCGAACCACCGCCAGATATTTGAAACGCTCAGGAGCCGTTCCCTTGGCCGAAACTGCCGCTATTCAACGGTTTGCAACCGATATTCGCACCAATGTCGCACGTGTCATCGTCGGCAAGAGCGCTGCGATCGACCTTTTGCTGGTAGCCTTACTCTGCGGTGGCCATGCACTCCTTGAAGATGTACCAGGCGTTGGCAAAACAATGCTGGCGCGCGCATTGGCAGCATCACTTGGGCTGGGCTTCCGCCGCTTACAGTGTACCCCTGATCTATTGCCCAACGATGTGCTAGGGGTGTCGATTTATCGGCCAAACGACTCGACGTTTGTCTTCCAGCCCGGCCCAATCTTTACGAATGTTCTACTTGCCGATGAAATTAACCGCGCTACCCCGCGTACGCAGAGCGCATTGCTAGAGGCAATGGCCGAAGGGCAGGTAACGATTGATGGCACAACGCATCTGCTCTCACAACCATTTCTGGTTTTGGCAACCCAAAACCCGGTCGAGTTTGAAGGGACATTTCCACTACCCGAGGCGCAGTTAGATCGCTTCTTACTCGAAGTTGCGCTCGGCTACCCAAACCAGGCCGAGGAACTTGCCATGCTCTCGGCGCTCGAAGGTGAGCACCCCATTCATCAGCTTGGGCCAATTGTCGATGGGAATGAACTGATTGAGCTACAACGCGCAATCTGGCAGATTCATCTCAGCCCGGCGTTACGCTCATATCTGGTACGGCTCGCTGAGGCTACACGCCACCACCCCGATCTTGCGCTTGGCGCAAGCCCACGTGCCACGCACGCACTGTTCCGTGCTACTCAGGCCTATGCCGCGTTGCAAGGGCACGATTATGCAGTACCAGATGATGTGAAGCATTTGCTGCCTGCCATCTGGCGTCACCGCATGATCGTTCGCCCCGAAAGTGCACTACGCGGCCGTACCGCACGCGCAGTATTGAATGCCATTCTTGCCGAAGTAGAAGTTGAGCAGGAAGTGTAGCCGCACACAACAATGAATCTCAACCGTCTCACAGTTCTGCTTCTCATTGTTGCTGTGTTGCTCCGTAGCGACCTCTTCTTTGTGTTGCTATATATTGTTTTTGGGCTTCAGCTAGCCACACGACTCTGGTTACGATACGAGATTCAATCGCTCAGTTGGAAGCGTACTGCGCCTCAGGCGGCTTTTCCAGGTGAATCGATTGATGTCCAAATCGAGATCCATAATCGCGGCCTGCTACCAATCCCCTGGGTTTCGCTTCACGAAAGCCTGCCGCCAACCTTACGTAGCCCGCCGATGGTGCGCGAAGTTATTTCGCTTGCGCCAAGAGAACGGCGCATCATCAGTTATACATTGTCGAGTAGGCGGCGCGGCTATTTTCAGTTAGGCCCACTCCATATTCACACCGGCGATGTGCTCGGGCTGAGAGAGCGCCCTCTGCTGGCGAGCGATCGTAGTGAGCTGACAATCTATCCGGCGGTATTACCGCTTATGGAATTAGGCCTTCCAGCCTCATTACCATATGGAACATTGCAAAGCACACGTCGTTTGTTTGAAGATCCCGCACGGCCAGCTGGTGTACGGGTGTATCAGCCCGCCGATGGGGTGCGCCGCATCGATTGGAAAACCAGCGCCCATGCAAATGAATTACTGGTTCGTCGCCAACAACCATCAATCGCACTCGAGACAATGGTCGCGCTCTCATTCAGCCATGCCGAATACAATAGCCGCTTCGCATACGACTCGATGGAGCGTGCCCTTACCGCAGCAGCATCAATCCTGGCACACCTCGCAAATAAGCGCCAAGCGTTTGGCCTATGTACCAGCGGGTATGATCCGGCTGCGCAGACACTTGCGCCGATTCTTGCAATTGGCAATGGGAAAGCTCATCTCATGGCGACGCTGGGGTTACTTGGGCGGCTTGAACCTCAAGCAACTGGTGATCTCCTAACCACACTGCGTGGAACGACGAGCGGTATTGGTTGGGGGAGCACACTCATAATCATTAGTGGCCAACCGATCAGCGTGCTTCTGCCGGATGTGATTGGGTTCCGTCGGCGTGGCCTCAATATTGCGCTCATCCTTACCGAAACAATCCCAGATGAGCTCGCACTCGCTCACCGCAATGGGGTTGCCGCCTATATACTGGCACGCGATGGTCGCGTGGAAGCCGGTGTGCGCGATGCCGTTTAATTCACCACAGCGGGTACCCTTTGGGTGCAGAGATTTCAATTCAAGAGTGAACGCAAAGACGCAAAAACGCAAAAACGCAAAAACGCAAAGGCGCAAAGACTTTGAAAGGTGTTTAGTACATCGTTTGTTCTCTGGTTCTTGGCAGGCGAACACAAGGTTCGCCCGTACGATACTGGATAATGGGTATGGTTCTTGGTTTGGGTGCCCTCTGGGCAATTCTTGGTTCTCAGTGTCCTCTGTGCCTCTGTGGTTACATTCTGGCTACCCTTTGGGTCTGGCACCTCGTTCCGCGGTTCTGCAGTTCTGCGGTTCTGCGGTTCTACGCTACTTCCAGCGCC
>JANLSE010000080.1:0-12749 GCA_031362265.1 Roseiflexaceae bacterium | reverse complement strand
TTATGATGAAGGGTATGATGGCATCACTACGATACAAAGGATCGTGCCTACATATCCAAGTAGCGTAGAATAAGAAGAAAACCTATGACAGATACTGCACAGGCAGACACAAAGATGATACCTCAGTTTACCTTGTATGAGGAAGAAGCTCATTTCTGGAATACCCATGATGTTACCGACTATTGGGATAAGCTGGAGCCTCTCACTATCCAGTACACTAAGAAGCCAACCAAGCCAGTGAATGTTGTAAACTACAGTGTAGGAATGGTTCATGTCCACTTTTGGTGATTAGGGTCTAAAAAGGGTGCGACACGATTGACCGACCGCACGCCCAAGTCATAAGCCAACCTTGGATCACCAAATGTGGCCAAGAACCGTATGAATCAACATTATTCCAGTGTACAAATCGGCATCCCATTGCCGCTCTTTCGCGTCAGGGCATCGGTGCAACAACGCTCATTCGGATGTGGGCACTTGAGAAGTTACAAGAGGAGGAAAAGACAACACGTATGTTTTTGCTAATCTAAACGGAGGCCACCTGACGAAAAAGTGATCTTCGAAACGGGAGCCACCGCGCCCAGAACTTTGCTATTGTGAGGCCAGCATGGTTGGCCGAGGAATAGCGGGGTAGAATGTGAAAACGGTGGAACAACGCGAACAGATTCGACGTGCTTATCATATCGACCACAAGAGTATTCGGCAGATCGCGCGCGAACTGCATGTCTCGCGCCGAACGGTCGATAAGGCGCTCATCACAGCAGAACCAACTCCCTACACGCTGACAAAGCCACGTATGGCACCGGTGCTTGGCCCGTACAAGGATCAGATTGTGGCGATGCTGGCGGAGAATGCCCAGCTCCGTCCAAAACAACGCTACACCAGCCACAAAATCTATACGCTACTCCGAGCCACCGGCTATGCTGGCGCAGAAGCGACCGTGCGCACCTTTGTGGCCCGTACGCGCCGTGACCAGCGCCGCCCAAAGCTGTTTCTGCCCTTGGCGTTTGACCCCGGGATCGATGCCCAGGTCGATTGGGGTGAGGCCGAGGTCATCATCAACGCGGTTCGGCAAACCGTGCAGGTCTTTGTTTTGCGCCTCGGCTACTCACGCAAAATCTTCATCCGCGCCTATCCAACCCAGAAGCAAGAATCCTTCTTTGACGCCCATGTTCACGCCTTTCGCTACTTGGAGGGCGTGCCGCATCGGCTGAGCTATGACAACCTCACTACAGCGGTTAAGAAGATTTTGACGGGTCACACGCGCCAAGAACAGACCGCCTTTACCCTCTTTCGCAGTCACTATCTCTTTGACAGCTTCTTTTGCACCGTGGGGGAAGGCCATGAGAAAGGCGGTGTCGAGCACGGGGTCGGCTTTGCCCGGCGCAACTTTATGGTGCCGCTCATCCAGGCCACCGCATTTGACGACCTGAATGCCCAGTTGCTGGAACGCTGTCTGGCCGATGACCAGCGTACGGTGGATCGCCAACCGACGACCATTGCGCTGGCATGGCAGCATGAACAACCCTTCCTCCGACTCCTCCCTGCCCGTGACCTGCCGTGTTGTGTCGAGCGTATGGTCACCCTCACGCCCTATAGCCAGGTGGTCTTTGAGACGAATCGCTACTCGGTACCGGTCGACCAAGCCGCGCGTCACTTGACCGTGCGCGCCTATCCGTTTGTCATTGAGGTGCTCCACCAGGAGCGGATCATTGCTTCCCATCCGCGCTGTTACCAACGCGAACAGGATCTGTTCGACCCCCTGCATTATCTGCCACTCCTGGAGCAGCGCCCGGCGGCATTTGAGCACGCGGTTCCGGTGCGGCGCTGGCGCGCAGACTGGCCAGCCATCTACCATCAGGTCTTGGCGCGCCTGCGCGAACGCTGGCCTGACGGCGATGGCGTCCGTATATTTGTCCGCATCCTGCGCCTGCTGGACGATTATCCTGCGGCACTCTTGGAGCGTGCGATGACCCAAGCCCTCGGCTTTGGTTGTCTCGACGTTGATGGGGTACGGCTCTGCCTGCATCAGCTCCAACACCCCGACACCCTTCCTGCGACCCTTGATCTGCGCGACCATCCGCAGCTCAGCACCATCGGCACCCAACCGATTGATTTCAGTCCCTATCGCAACTTATTGACCGGAGGGTCGTAATGGAGCTATCCCCGCTTCTGGAGAGCTATCTCAAGCAACTGGGTTTACCAGCGGTCATCCAGCACTACCGCCGACTGGCGGACGAAGCCACCCGCAGCCAGGCCACCTACGAACAGTTTCTGTGTACCCTGGTCGAGCAGGAAATTCGCAAACGCGAGCAGCAACGGCTGCAACGCCTGATCCGCGGCGCACGTTTTCCCGTCATCAAGGAGTTGGCTGATTTTCAGTTTGCCACCATTCCCAGTCTCAACCAGCAGCAGATTCTGGCCTTGGCGCAGGGCCACTACATTCCCGCCGCCGAATCGGTCATCCTGATTGGCAATCCCGGTTTGGGGAAAACGCATATCGCGAGTGGATTGGCACTTGCAGCGTGCAAACAGGGCTACCGCGTGCGCTTTTACACCGCCGCCACCTTGGTCAATGACTTGCTGCAAGCACAAGCGGACCAGCGTGTCAACCGCTTCATGACCCAAGCGCTCAAATACCAGCTGATTGTGGTGGACGAGCTCGGCTTTATCCCCTTCAGCACGCTCGGTGCGCAGCTGATATTCCAATTTTGCAGCAGTGTGTATGAGCGTGTGGCATTAATGGTGACCTCCAATTTGGGCTTCGGCGATTGGACCCAAGTGTTTGGGGATGAGCGCTTAACCGCTGCGCTCCTTGACCGGTTGACCCACAAAGCCCACATTCTCGAATTTGTGGGCGATTCCCATCGCATTCGCCAACGGAGCCAACGTGAGCGGCGGGCAGGTTCGCGTGATGAAACGAGTTCAATGACTTGATTGTGGCGGATAGTATTCAAGGAGTACGGCATGGATCTCCCTCAGCATGGCGGTGCGCGGTCGGGTGCTGGCCGCAAACCACAGCCGATCCGGCGGGTCAAACGGGCGATTACGCTCTCGGTGAGCGCAGACGCCGTGGTGTTGGCCAACCAACAATCCGGCGAACCTTACAGTCAGACCGTGGAACGACTGCTCGGCCAACTCCAAGCACCAATGGCCCTGCACGCACCACCGCATCCACCGATGCTGGCAGCGTTATTGGCACAGTTAACGCCAGAATATCAAGTAGTGGCCGTGCTGTATCGTGCCTTGGGCTGGTCACGGCAGCAGTTCGAGCGACTCATTCAAACAGAGCGAGCGCCGTTGGGAGCCCTCGGGGTGCGTTTGCATGTCGCCACGAAAGCCGCAGCTTCGGGACGGCGTGAACGGTATATCACCGTCGATGGGATGCGCTATAGCGCACTGAGTTGGGAGCGATAGTACGCATGATGGTTGCGCCAGTTGCAACCACGCAGTGTGTTGACCCGTGCCGGGATGTCTGATTCCGAAGCAGTGGCTCCTTTTTCGAGGATCAGATGGCTCCCATTTCGAGGATCAAACGGCGTACCGCATGCGCAAAATGGCGCTCTTTTCGAGGATCAAATGGCTCCCATTTCGGGCTCTCCGGCACTTTTGGTGAACGCGAAACCTCATCGTGCCAACACCCGCTGCCGTAGAAGCTCAAACTTGGCGCGCCCATACCCTGTTCGTTTAATGCACTTTAATCGATTGATTTGACCCTCGACTTGGGCATTGCTCAGTGGCGTACTGAGGGCCGCGCGAACCGCAGCATAATCACGACTCAGTCCCGCTGCAAAACGACGCAATTCCGCGATACCACATGCACTCGCGCGTTTGATCCAACCATCAAGTGCATCGGGATGCCGCTCACGCACGATTCGAAGGAATTCTTGGGCGAGCGGGTAGGCTGTTTGCATGTCTGGGCAATCCTCACAAAAACGAGCGATTAGGCGTTGGTGTTCCACGGCAACGTCATCGGCGCGTTGGATCAGGAGCCATGCGGCTTGCCGTGCGGACATGAGCCGTTTGGTTGGTGGTGGTGCCGCTACTGTTGCCGGTGGCCGCCCGCGCTGCTGGCGTCTGGTTTCATTGGTGAGTGGCGGACAAAGTTGGCGATTTTGTGCAACCCATCCTGCGACGAGCGAGCGTGAGCCAGTATAGTCATGCTGATCGCGCAACGCGCGCCATAACGCGCTTGCGTTCGCGTTGCCCAGCTGCAATTGTGCCCGGAGATAGCCCTGATGGGCAGCCAGTTTGCTCGGGCGATGCGCTCGTGCGCTTTGTTCGGGAAATGAGGCAGCACCAATCATCCGTTGAACGGTTCGTCGACTCAAGCGTAATTGGCGCGCAATAGCTCGACGGCTGAAGCCCTGCGCCTGAAGCTCATGAATCAGCGTATAGCTATCAATCCGGGCCGCGCGACGCTGCATGGAAACCTGTTGCGCGCGGGTACGAGGTGCTATTGCTGATGGGAGGGGTGTTAGCGCATCGGGTATGGTCGTTCGCGTCGCCTCGGACGAACCAGGTGCCTCAACGGAGACTGCGGTATGTTTGAGCACCCGATGATGTCGCTCCAAGAGCCGCTGAACCATATCACGAAGATTTTGCAGAAGGTGAAATCGGTCTGCTACTTGCTGCGCATCTGGGGCACCACGTCGCGCTCCTTCCGCATAGTCGGCACCGCGATCTCGGGTGATGATGGCGATTCCGGGATGGCATTCGAGCCATGCTTGCAGCGAGGCTGCAGAGCGATCTGGCAGTAAATCGACGGGTTGATGACGCTCCAAATCAACCAAAATCGTGCCATAGGTTTGTCCTTTGCGAAAGGCAAAATCATCGACCCCCAGGAGTCGTGGCGTAGGCTGGAGTGCGAGCGGGGTGCGTTTGACGAGTCGCAGCATGGTCCGTGAACTCACTGGGATGCCTTGGCGGGTCGCCGTTCGTGCACCAGCTTCACCACCCTGATCCAACGCCAGTTGCCGTTGTTCGACGGCCAATCGGTATGAACGACGTGCCGATGGAGCAACCAGGGTCGGCAGACGCTCGGTGAAAATGACGCGTGCACAGGCCGAATTGCGGCAAAAGAATCGGCGGGAATGGATGGAGATCCGCACTGGCGTGTTGGCCCATGCCAGATCGGCCACGGCTCGATCATAGTGACTGTGAATCGATTGTGAGGGTTGTCCACACGCCGGACAAGGAGCCTCGACCTGCGTAGTCGTGAGTTCAAGGTTTATTTGCTGGTCAGTCGCCGAAATGGTATCAAGGCGAACACGTGAAAGCCACGGGACGAGGTGTTGTGAGATGAGCATACGCAGGCCACCTTCATGCGTTCGTGTGCAATTATCAGTGACTGCTATTCTAATAGGTATGACATAACACGCGTTCACCAAAAGCGCCGGAGAGCCCACACCGGCTACATGCCTGGGAGGTATGTCGCGGGTCAACCGCAACCACCGTACAACCGTGTTCTTCGGCCTTGTACGCGATAAAACCTCTGAGTTGAGCAAACGACCACCCATGAATACGGCGGCTCATTTCGGTCTTTCGTCTGACCTTGGTACGCTTTCGGATGTTGGTCAGACTCTCGATTACAATCGTGCTTCCTAGTTGAACCGACCGAACAATCTGCTTACTTAGCACATGATCGCAATCACGCCGGAAGCGGGCTTGTTTGAATCGCACCCGTTTGAGATGCCGCTTGGCAGATTTCGTGCCCTTCTTTTGCAGCGCCCGTTTCAGGTGAAACAAGCGTCCTTCAATCGCCTTCCAAGCGCGCTTACCCAGGAAGTGATTGGCACTCGTAACAGCCGGTCGCACGATACCCAAGTCCACACCCGTTACCTGTTCAGACCGTGCAATGTTAGGAGCCGGAACAGTTACAACGATATGCAGCCACCAGCCCCCATGCCGAAACAACAGATCGGCGGTATCCGTTGGGTAGCCCGCCCACTTCGCGCTGTATTCAGGAATTGTGAAGCGGATCGTCTGACGACCAGTGACGGTACTCATCCGAACGGTGCAACTCTCCCAGTCGACTTTGTACGTATGCACATTGTAGCGCGGTGGACACGCATCCGAGTGCGGCATACTCACCGTGAAGTCTGGTTTCTTTTGCAACTCAAACGCACTTCGCAGCGCCTCAGCAGCCTTGGCACGCGCGGTATTGATCAGGTCGCTTACCAGTCCCGGATGAGCGACTTTAACAGGATAGTACACCAGATAGTGCAACTTGGTGGCATTGGCGATACGCGCATCCCATCCCAATTGCACCGCCTGATTAAAGGCACTGGTGTACTGCTGACTCGTTGCACGGAGCGAGTCAGCTTGCGTGGGCGATGGGTTCAATTGTACGCGAATTGTTCGTTGCATAGTGCTCTTGTACCATACAATAACGTATTTTGCAAGAACAGATGTTTTTATACGGCTACCAATCGAGAGCGGACGCCATTCGTTTTGCCGTACTCCTGTTCCTCCACTGCCATTCAAATGGCGTGGCTCCCATAGGAGGTGCGTTTCGGTGGCTTAGCTGCCCTCCGACTTAGATCTACATGAGTGTGACTACCGACCTGCATTTACCACTTGATCCCTGATCCACGCTGTAATTGCCCACTAAGCTGTTGGATATGCTCAAGGGCTTCTGCAAATAATCCTGGTGTGTACCAGTTATGTCGGAACATAAGCGCTAGGTACGTGATCTCGGCGCAGATGCGGTACCAGTACAGACGCTTGATGTCGAGGGATCGCCCAGCTTGTTGCTGATAACCATCAAGATATGCAGCGCTGGCATCTTCATACAATACTGCGTTGCGCGGCTCCTGAAACAATGGCAGATCGTATCGTAGTGAGGTTTGAAACGTTGCAATCTCTCGATATACATCGCCACAAAGGCCCAAATCAAAATCGGTGATCGACCAACTATCCCCCAAGGATAGGATCTGCGGACACCTAAAATCACCATGGCAAAAGACATAAGAATCAGGATCAGCGTCAGGCACATGCTGCAGCAGAAGAATCTGGATCGCCTGGAGTACTCGAAGCTGATCAGGCCGAAAGAAAGAAATCCAATTGATATTGCGTTGAAGATTGAGTAACATACTATCGAATTGCCACACTGGTGCATCGGGAACATCGAGTGTATGCAGCTCCTGATGTACTTCACCAACACGTTCAAGGATTGAGAGCGCATGTTCCTTATCAATGAGTGTCGTAAGTTGTTGGCCTGGCTTTGCTTCCTGAAAATATAAACAACGGGTGTGGTCGACCCCTAATGGTGCAGCAACCGTGAACGACACTTCTGATCGCTGAACACTGCGCGCGACGCTCTCGAGTTGCTCATATGCTTGGGCATAGTGCGAGTGGCGTTTGAATTTCCCAATCATGAGTGCCGCGTTCCCCAAGAGCGGCGAAACACGAAAGGTGAGTTGCTGTAATGGGGTATAGCGCAACACATTGCAGCGTAACACGCCTCCAGGTTGGCACTGCTGCCGAAAGAATGTGTCAACCGATTGCAAACATGGATCGGTCGGGAAGTGTGACCAGACTGCATGCCCGCTGTTTGCAGTATAGTTAAGCGTGGTTGCCTGAAATTGGCATACCTGAGATATATCCCAATATTGAAACGACCAAGAGAATTGATCGAGCGACCAGCCATTTGCGGTTGGGGCACCCTTAATCTCTGCATGGATGATCGATCTTTCTGAGCCACTCATTCGCTCGCACCATTGCTCGTATTCAGGGTGCTCATCGATCATAGCACGCCACGCTTCGATCTGAGGATAGAAGCGATGACCTGGTTGAATAAAGGGGAACAAGGCAAGTTCTTGGCTGATCGTAATCATCATCTCTTCTCCTCACGGGTAACTCTTAGTCTATTGACACATATCAGGTTCCATGATGGTAGGCTAGCTGAAACGAATTGCAGTTGTACAGTCCATCTTGGAAACTAATCGGGCGTGTGATTAGCTTGTTCAATACACTAATATGGTATGTCGTAGCCAAAAATACATGGATAATCAAGTTCAGGTTATGGAATATGGTGGTTATAGGATGTCCTGGTCATGAGATGATGTACAATAGGAGCAACGCCAACAAAGGAAGCACATCTTGCGTTATGATATCCTACTAGTTGTAATACTACTCTTCTCACTATGAGTAGCCAATACGAATCTGATCAAGCGCTTATCATTGCTTGCCGCGCTGGGGATGCGCGTGGCTGGGAGCATCTGCTTGCAGCATACGAGCGCTTAGTCTTCTCTATTCCATTGAGCTATGGGCTTTCTCGTGAGGATGCTGCCGATATAACACAGCTTACATTTACTGCTCTGTTACAGAGTATAGATGTAGTGCGCAGCGATAGCCGACTAAGCGCGTGGCTTGCGACTGTGTCGCGTCGTTATACCTGGCGCGTTCTGCAGCAACGTCGTCGTGAAAGTAGTGATGGATTTGAGTTTCTGGATGAAACTCTCCCGATTCTTGGTAAAACGAGTGAAAATCCAGTCGAGCGCTGGGAAATGTTAGAATGGTT
Organism: Roseiflexaceae bacterium; assembly: GCA_031362265.1. GTDB lineage: Bacteria > Chloroflexota > Chloroflexia > Chloroflexales > Roseiflexaceae > JANLSE01. The sequence continues at coordinate 4,228 of JANLSE010000080.1, read as the reverse complement.
ACATAGTAGCCTTGGCCAGTTGAACCAACGTTGCCAGGATTTGTTGCTGGCACTCTATTTCGATACCCAAGAACCATCGTATGCTGAGGTTGCGGAGCGAATTGGGGTGCCTGTTGGTAGCATTGGGCCAACCCGTGCACGCTGCTTAGAGCGATTGAAACAATTGATGGTTGAATATGATCGGTGAATATGATCGGTGAATATGATTCGGTGAATATGATCGGTGAATTGTGAGCGCTATTGCGTGGATGTATTTTTAAGGCATGGGCCATGTATATAACAAATAGAGTTTACTATGTATGAATTGTGAATGAGTTTTGTAGGAGCAGTAATATGGCCGAGTCGTCACCGCTCGATTTTGCGCAGCTTACAGATTGGGTTGAGGGTCGTCTCCTTGTAGAGGCAACCGATGCTATGGCAGTACGTGTTGCGACTGCTGATGCGGCGACCCAAGCGACAGTTACATGGCTGCGTGCCTTTGCGCAGCTGAGTAGCAAGGTGGCACTTGTGGCACCACCACCTGAAACTCATATTGCGTTGATACAGCGCTTTGCCGAGTTCGCCCGCCAGCGTAAAGGGCCAGGGATCATTCAGCGCATCCTGGCGACGCTTACATTCGATAGCGGCGCTCAACCAGTGGTGGCTGGGTTACGTAGTGCTACTATTCCGCCTGCCCAACGCCAGATGCTCTATTCCGCCGAAATAGCCGAGGTTGCGTTGAATATCCATCCACGCCATCAGGATCAGCGCCTGGACTTAAGTGGGCAAGTATTCGCGCAGGGTGATGTAGCGATCGAAGGGCATGTCGTACACTTGATGCGCGATGACACCAATATGGATGTTGCAACCACCGATGAGTTAGGTGAGTTTGTGTTTGAAGCGGTTCCACCAGGTAGCTATGCACTTACTATAATGATCGAGCAGGCCCATATTCTGATTACGCCAGTTGAGCTTCGTATGTGAGTATGACCATGTCAGTCGTCTCGAATGATGGGGCGGGTTTTGTCCAGCACCTACTTGCATTGCCGACGCTACAGGAGCGCTCGGCATTTTTGCTTACAGCAGGCCAGTTCAATGAAAACGGTTTAACTGGCTTGCTTGATGCTGCCACCCATTTACTTCATACTGATCCACGCAAAGGTCTCGAAGTCGCAGTGCTCTGTGCCAAGATCGCCGAGGAAGCCCAGGCACCAGCAATAACACCACGTGCACTCTATCTTTGCGCACAGGCGCATGCCATAAAAGCGGAATTTGATACCTCGCTAGAATTGATTGAGTCAGCACAACACCTGTACCTTAGCCTCGGTATGCAGCTAGAGGCATTGCGCTGCAATATCGGGCGTATGAATGTGTTAGGTGAGTTAGGCCGCTATCAGGAGGCACTTGATACTGGCCAAATGGTTTTGTCTGCACTTCCAGCCAATACGCATCAATCGGCTGAAGTGGCTATGTTGACTGCGCTTGCCTACCAGAGCCAAGGCTTATGGTATGAACAAATCGGGCATTATGACGATGCCTTATCGGTTTATACGCATGCTGAAGAACATTATCGTCCGCTTGGAGCGCCCGAACAGCTTGGGGCGGTTAGCAACAATCGCGGTATTGTATTGCTGCGGTTAGGCCGTGGCAGTGCCGCATTAACTGCATTCGAAGCTGCTGCTGCTCTATTTGCAGAAGCCAATCTTACGCTTTTGCATGCTCAAACGCTGATTAATATTGGCGATGCGCATCTTCTCCTAGGGAACTATACCCGCAGTTTGGCTGCATTTGAACAAGCACGCCACCTGCTCATCGATCGTGATGCACTTGCCGAAGAGCCAGTGTTATTGCTGGATACAGCGGATGCATACTTGGCACTTAACCTGTTTCCAGAGGCGCTCCATGCCTATCAGGAGGCCGAATCACTTTTGCGGGCAGTCGGAAACCCACATGATCTCGCGCGCGCACTCTGGGGGCTTGGTACGACACAGATTGCCCGATTCCAGTTTGATGCTGCAGGCAGTGCACTCGATGAGGCAGCTTCGTTGTTCCGTAGCGCAGCAAACCTACCAATGCTCGTGGGTGTTATTCTTGAGCAGGCCAGTTTGAGCGTTTTATACCATGATCGTGAAACAGGACTAAAAATAGCCCAGGATGCGCTTCGGCTGATAGAAGGCCACGATTGGCCTGTTCAACACGCTTATACGCACCTACGTATTGCAGATATCCTACTGCCTGACCTTGCGGCTGCCGAGTATTATCTTCTCGAAGCAGATCGTGTCGCTGAGACATTGGGTCTTGCACAACTCACCTATCGTGTGCAGCAGCGCCTCGGCCATGTTCGGAGGCATCAAGGGCGTAACAGCGAGGCTCGTGAATATCTGGAGTCTGCCATTGCGCTGATTGAGCAATTACGTGGCACACTGGCATTTGAGGGGGTACGAGCATCATTTTTGCACGATAAAACGGCCGCTTATGATGATCTCATTCAGTTACACCTTGCGAGTGGTAATGAGGATAACATATGGCAAGCCTTTGCAACCACCGAGCGTGCACGCTCACGCGCATTAGTTGATTTGCTTGCACGTGTAGATGTGGCTGAAGCACCTGTGTCGGTTGATACTCCCTCGGCACGGCAGATGCATGCGCTTCAGGCTGATCTTACTGCAATCTACAATGAACTGCTTGGTGGCACACGTAATAGCCAATCGGAAACACCGCTACCAGAGTTACGTGTACGCGCAACTGAACTTGAGCATGAATTGAGCGCATTACGCTTACAGGCTGCCTCAGCGACATCTAGCGCTGATCCATTGAATGTACCCTGGTCGCCTGGGATGCTTCAAGCACAATTGCCAACCAATGCTGTGGTATTGACCTATTATATTCTCGATAGTGAGATTATTGCTTTTGTGAGTGCTGGCGATATTCGTATCGCGCGTACATTAAGTACACTTCCAGTCGTGCAGCGTCTTGTTCAGCGCCTGACGGCGCAATGGGATCGTTTTCGGGCTGGGCAACTGTTTGTGCGCCAGCATCATGTGCAGCTTGAACTATCGGCACGGCGCATATTGACCGATCTGTATAACGAATTGATTGCACCAATCGAGTCATTATTTGGCGAGCCTGCTATCACTTCCGATTCTCCTGTACGTAAACTGGTGATTGTGCCATTTGGGGCGCTCCACCAGGTGCCATTTCATGCATTATATGATGGCCAAGGCTACTTGATTGAGCGTTTTGAAATATCCTATGCGCCGAGTGCAACAGTATTCGTTATGTGCCAGCAGCGCCAGCGTAATCAGATTGGCCCATCGCTGGTCATCGGCGTGGCGGATGAGTATATTCCGGCAGTTGATAGCGAAGTTGCAGTCGTTACTCGCCACCTCAGTGGTGCAACGCTGCTCCAAAATGAGCAAGCTACCCTGGCCGCACTTCATACCGCAGCACAGGGATGTTCGATTTTGCACATGGCCTGCCATGGGCTCTTTCGTGTTGATAATCCGCTCTTCTCATCGCTGAAATTGTTTGATGGATGGCTGCTTGCAACAGATATTATGCGGCTCGAGCTTACTGGTGCAATCGTTGTGCTGAGCGCCTGTGAATCGGGGCGTGGCCAAGTGCTTGGTGGAGATGAAATAATTGGACTCACCCGTGTCTTTTTGGGCGCTGGTGCGACTACATTAATTGTAAGCCTTTGGTTAGTCCAAGATGAAACAACTGCACAGTTGATGGATACCCTGTATGCACAACTGAATGCTACGATTGGATGCGCGGCTGCGTTGCGTACTGCTCAACTAGAGATCAAAGCGCGCTATCCACACCCTTACTATTGGGCACCATTTGTTCTGGTTGGGCAACGCTAGTTGTCGATAAACTTCGCAGAGAGGTGATTGATATGCAGGTTCATAAGCTCAGTTACATTCGGCTATGGATTGCGGCAATGCTGAGTCTGGCACTTCTGATTGGTGCATTACGGCCGCATGCAGTCACTCCAGCATTTGCAGGCGGCGTGCGGTTCAAGCCTGGCGAAATCATTGTTGGGCTTAATTTGGCGAGTGGTGTAACCATTGCCGATATTAATGCCACCTATGGAACATCGGTTTTAGCAATTCTATCGCCTGCCGATGGAATCTATGAACTAACGACGCCTGATACCGATATGCTCGCGATTATCGAACAGATGGGAAATGATACACGGCTCAAGTTTGCCGAGCCGAATTATATTGGCCAGTCCCCTGAGGCGGAT
>JANLSE010000078.1:0-1766 GCA_031362265.1 Roseiflexaceae bacterium | reverse complement strand
TACTGGAGATCGGGTGTTGATTGGTTGGGCGATCGTCATCGTGGGAATGGTGCAGCTCATGGAAGGTCATCTTGCGGAGACACAAGAGTTGGGAGAAGAGGCGCTCACCCTTGCGCGCCAACTCGACCATAAGTTTGGCATGGCGCAGATCTTGTTCGTTCTTAGCCGTGGATACGAGGCTGAGGGGAATGTGAGTGCTGCGCGTGACTATGGCCAAGAGCGGTATGACATGGAATGTCTGGTAGAGAATGTCGATGGATATAACGTATCGCTAGTTGATCAGGCATGCCTGGTGATCTGGCAAGCTGAATACCAACATGCAGCGGATTTGCTGGAAATAGTAGAACATAAGGTAACTATACTTGGATCAATTTGGGATTCAAGAGCCGCGTGGTCGCAGAGTTGGTTAGCGCTTGAACAGGGCAATATGGTAGTTGCCTTGGTGCACGCCCAAGAGGCATTTGCCTATGGGCAGGTAATTGCGAAAGATAGTTTCGGGCTTGAGGATCTGATTGCTGCACGTTGGCTGCTCGGCACCATACAGAGTACCCGGCAGGAGTTCGCCTTGGCGACTGTCCACTATGCAGAGAGTATTCAGATACTACAGGCACTTACCCCGGCTGAACGGAAGATCCTTGCGCATAATCTACCGTTTATCGCACTAGCCTTCAGTGGTCTCACCATCATCGCACTCAGTGGCCTTGGTCGGATCGCTGCCTACCATCCCGATCCCATCTTCGCACGGCAATGGCTCACCGACACAATTGCCACCATCCGCGAGACCACCGGCATTTGGGAGACGACCATCGCACGGGCGGTGTGGGGGCGGGCACACCTCGCCTGGGGTGATATTCCTGCTGCGATGGCGCAATTCTCCGACGACTTGCGTTTCTATCAAAAGGCAGGTGCCCGGCGCATGATTGCGGAAACGCTCGAAGGACTTGCCGCGTGTGCGGGTGTGCAAGGCCAGTCGGAGTCTGCCGTTCGCTGGTGGTCTACTGCTGATCAGCTACGAGCCACGATTGGCGCGCCACTCTGGCCAATCGATCAGACTGATCGCGATCAGCGTATGGCGCAAACACGCACCCAACTCAGCCCTGAAGCCTTTAACACAGCCTGGGCAGTGGGCCAGGCACTGACGTTGGACGAGGCTGTTGCCGAGGCGTTGGCGCTCACCGCCCGCTGAGAACCACTCTGCCTACAAGCAAATCCAACGCTCATCCTGCAAAGACATCCGCTGGCAGTCCATATACTCCTGGCTGGACGCGAAAGATACTGCCTGCCGCTGGTTGTGCGGCGAGTTCTTGCTGACTCAGCCCAAAGCGTGCCGTGGTGATATACAGCTGGTCGAGGTTCGGGCCGCCGAAACAGCATGATGAGACATGCGCAGCAGGAACCGCAATCGTCTGTAGTGGTATCCCGCGCGCTGGATCCCAACGGGTGACACAGCCAGCGCCCCAATGCGCGACCCATAGCATACCCTCGGCATCAATTGTCATCCCATCGGGCCACCCACTGCCTGGCGGGATATGAATAACTGTATGCGGGTTGGCAATCATGCCACTGGCGCGATCATAATCGAATGCGACCACCGCAGCGGTTGGGGTATCGATATAGTAAAGTGTTGTCTGATCGCGGCTCCAGGCCAAGCCATTTGAGATCGTGACATTCGGAAGCCTGCGTTGTACCTGGAGATTGGTATCAAGGCAATACAAGCTGCCCGCACCTGCCGTACCTACAAGCGACATGGTGCCTGCCCAGAATCG
>JANLSE010000077.1:0-8545 GCA_031362265.1 Roseiflexaceae bacterium | reverse complement strand
GGTAGCCACGGGGTGGAATTGGTGGTCGACGAGGGCGCGAACTCAGCTGAAACCTTGCTGAACCGCCGCCAGGAACTTTCTGCCCTCCTGGCCGAACTACATCTGGAAACACCTGGAATTGGCACGACTCTGTTCTGGCGCTACTATCTAGCCTCCCAGGATGAGTCCATGCGGCGCAAAGGACTAGAACTGGTGCGCGATGGTTGCCGCGTCGCCCAGGCATATGGCGCGCCTGTCCTGCTGATTCTAGCGGGGCAGCAGGAAGCGCATACCGAATATGCACGTAGTTACACGACATCGGTGGAAACCATGCGCCAGGCCGCGCAGATCGCTGCCGATGCGGGTGTCACATTGGGCGTCGAAAATGTAGGCACCAGTCTGCTTGGCAGCCCTGGCGAATACGCAGGCTATCTCGCCGATGTCGATCATCCGTCCGTACAGGCCTACCTCGATTTCGGCAATGGCATGAGCGTCGGGCCTAGTGTCAATAGTCGGCCGTGAGTGGTTCTTCGTCATCTTCCGTGAAAAGCAAGGCTGGCTAGGAACCATGGAGCACGCGATTCCGTAACAGGGTGATGCTTGTTTCTGTCAAGCGAATTGGCTCTCCGGCGCTTTTGGTGAATCAGGGTCGTTCCTCCGATCTAGAATAGCAATCAGTAGTAATCACACGCTGATACATCTGATTGGCTTGCATGTATATGCTCACCCAGCACTTGCTTCCGTGGCTGTCCAGCTTTCGATTGGACGCCATCACAACGACGGTCCATCGGATCGACCTTGCGCTCACGACGACTCAGCACGAGGCCCGCTGTCCGCTGTGTGGCCAGCCTTCACACGCGGTCCACAGCCGTTACCGCCGCACCGTGACCGATTTCGCCTGGGCACACATGCCGGTACGACTTTCCATCCACACGCGTCGTTTCTTCTGCCGAAATGCCACCTGTGATCGCACGATCTTTACCGAACGATTGCCAGCCTTGGTGCAGCCTTCTGCGCGTCGCTCACAACGACTGGCGGCTGAACAACGCCAACTGGCCTTGGATTTGGGCGGTGAAGTGGCTGCCCGAACCGCGACCCGCCAGGGCATGCCCGTCAGCCCACGCACACTGCTCCGGCTGGTCAAGCGCGCACCACGCGTCATCCATCCGACACCGCGCATCCTTGGGGTTGATGATTTTGCGTTTCGGAAAGGACATACCTATGGCACGCTGTTGGTTGATCTGGAACGTCGTCAACCCGTCGATATGCTGCCGGATCGCTCAGCCGAATCGCTGATTGCCTGGTTAGAAGCGCATCCTGGCGTGGAAATCATTACGCGAGATCGGGGATTGGAGTATACCGAAGGAGCCACGCGTGGTGCTCCGCACGCACGACAAGTGGCCGACCGCTTTCATCTCCTCCAAAATCTGCGCGAAATGGCCCAACGAATCCTAGAGCGCCATCAACGGGCACTGCAACAAGCCGCGCGTCTCACCCCTGAGCCCAATACTCCCCTACCGCTCGCACCACTGCCATCCCCTGATCAGGCCACCCTAGCGATACCGGAAGCGATACCGGAAGCGATGCCGGAAGCGCGCACCAGCAGCGAGCGTGAACGCCAGCGACGTCGGTCACTACGACAGGATCGGTACCACACGATTCACACACTTAAGACCCAAGGATGTGGTATTCGTGCGATTGCGCGCCAGTTGCACCTCAGCCGACCCACCGTTCGGCGGATGCTGGGTGCAACCTCATTTCCAGAGCGCGGAACGCGCCGTCCTCGACCGAGCAAGCTGGATGCCCATCAGGCGTATCTTTGCGAGCAACTCCAACTCAGGAACGATAATGCGCTGGCGCTTTGGCGCGATCTGCGTGATCAGCATGGATATACTGGCTCGCGGGCATTGGTGTCACGATGGGTGGCACGCCATCGGTATCTCTGCCCACCATCCGCGAGCGAATCGGCGAGTCGCCGTGGGCGACCACCCGCAACCGTGGCACCTCGCCCTCCCGCCAAACGGACCATCTCAGCGCGACAAGCGGCCTGGCTGTTGCTCCAGCCACCAACTGATCCTGCAACGGACGACAGCCGGTTGGTGAGTCAGCTGTGTTGTGCCTGTGCCGATATTCAGGTGGCCTACCCACTCGTTCAAGAGTTTCTTCGCATTGTTCGCGAACGACATCCTGATGCGTTTGATGGTTGGCTCCAACGCGCGAGTGGAAGCGGTGTCGCCGAATTGCGCAGTTTTTCTGCTGGATTACGCCGTGACCATGACGCAGTGTATGCCGCCCTCACCATGCCATTCAGCAATGCACAGGTCGAGGGCCAAATCAATCGATTGAAGTGTATCAAACGCAATGGATATGGACGAGCCAAATTCGAACTGCTTCGTCAGCGAGTTCTTGCACCATGAGATTGTACTATTCACCAAAAGCGCCGGAGAGCCAGGTTTAGAGTATCACAAACAGCCAATTCCACAACCGCTCGTAATACTTCACCCACCCAGCCGATCAGCAGGGCTTGTTCTGCAGCTGGCGTTTCGGGTGGCGCATCGGCAAGATGGACAATCGTGCGGCGGCGCTCGGCAGGCTCGGTTCCTTGCTCACATGCGGCAACCAGCGCACTCAACAGATACAGGCGGTCGTGCAGGTAATCGTGCTGCACATCAAGGTAGATTCGTACCAGATTAGGGTGGATGGTCGCATCACTGGCCGGGAGTGTGCCATAGCCCTTACTTGGGATATAGGTAAGCGCACGCAGATCATCACCCTTCCAGCTGCGGAAGCGCCGCGCACGGTGGATGAGCTCATCGAGACGTGGGCCAAGCGCACGATTGGCACTCAGATCGAGGATACGCGACTCTTCGCCAGGCGCGGCGATCAGATCGGTCGACTGCTCATCGCGAAATGTCTTGAGTGCGGCCAATTCGTGGGTGGTAGTGACACCACCAGCCTGGAGCGCATTCTTTTCGGTATCAACCAGATAGGGAATCTGTGAGAGATCATCGTGTTCGGCGGCCCATTTCATACAGAACTCATTGTAGAGGCAACCATCACACTTATAGGTCAGATGGAAGCGAATATCTTCAAAGCGAGCTTGGGCAACCTCAGCCGCCAGCGAGTCGCGGTTAGTCACGAGGGTCGCAACCTCCGCGCGATAGGCGTTGGGATCGTCGACAATCTCCAGATAGGCATCATCGATACCGAACATGGCCTGGGCGGCAGCCCGCTGGTTCGCAAGCCGAATCTGCTCGGCGGGGCTGGGTGCAGGCGCATCCATGGATGGGCCGCGATACAGGACTCCGGTGGTGATCGAATACTGTGTCAGCCCACCAGTTTCAAACAGCGTATCGAGCATCGCATGGTAGAACGCGACCTGCAGGCGATGTTCAACTTTGGCGGCAGTTGAGCTCTTCATATCGATAATCAGCACATCCAGTGACCGATCACTTGTGCGCCGCAGTAACAGTAGATCGACATTGCCGCGTAGATTCCAGCTACCAATCGTTACCTGCAGGCGTGGTTGGAACAGCAGCAGTGTCGCACCTGGGGCCAGATCGCGCGCGTAGGCAAGCACAACCGCATTCTGATGCTCCCCGATAAAGGCATCTTCGCCCTTTCGCGCGGCATCGGCACAATGGATTGCTGAGCCAATATGTGCAGCTGCCTGCTGTTCAACCCGATCCTCAAAACGTGCGCCAGAGAGCGTCAGGATCGGCGGGATGGATTGAGGTGTGACATCGTAGGCTTGCATAAAGCGCAGGCCGTGGGTACGTTCATGCAAGCGCAGCCGCAAGTAGCGCCGGCACTGGTCGAGCCGAATATACTGTGAGATATCGGTTGGCGAGATCCGCTGTGGGGTATTCGCCAATGGTATGATCGGGATGGAAGGGGTTGTCATCGCATCCTCGTATTGGTAGAAGTACGATCATAACAACGTGTGCGGATGGGGGAAGGATACGAAGGAGCAAGGCTTTGGCAACTCAAGAATCTAACACTTGTAACATAAATGCATTGCCAACCTGATTCAGATCACCATCAAGGACAAAGATTGCAGGATTAGGAATAGACGAGACACACTGATCTTGGCCTGATTTCATGGCTCTGCTGTATTTAAAAGATGCGAACCAGAACTTCATATTCGCGCTAGTGAACTGAGGAGCAATGATGTCTTGGCAATACTATGCCCTGGCCTCCAGAATCTGGGGTTTCAAGTTGAAACTGGAAAACGTGCAGAGCAGAAAATACAAGTGCCTGTCCTTTTTGGTAGAAACGGGGTCGTCGAGAAATCGTTCGAAGCAGATGCTTGGCACCGCGAACACAAAGCAGTATTAGAAGTCGAGGCTGGGCGAGGTTATCTCAACAACCAATTTCTTAAGGATCTGTTTCAAGCATGCATGATGCATGACATTGACTACTGTGGCATTGCGGTAAGGAATCGGTACATAACTGTGAACGATTTTGAGAATATTGTCTCATTCTTTGAGACGCTTTATGCAAGCAATCGGCTACAACTCCCTTTGAAAGGTGTTTTTATTATTGGCTATGGGCATACAGCGTAGCATGTCAACTAACCAGACTTGCGATAGCTGAGCTCGCCGACTTCCCAATTGGGCTGCACTCATTTTAGTAGACCACATTTGACGGAACCTATTTGAGATCATTGTAATGCCTTCGTAGGCGATCGGTGGCAGATAACTCAAACGGGAATGCGTCCTTTCTAGCTATAGACATCATCGATAAAGCGTCCGAGCTGGCTGTCCGAATCGCTAACTGCCGCAGGTTAGTCCGATCAGCTACCGGTCGTCTACCCTCCAAGGAGTTTGAATGACTTGAGAAAGGCATCAATTTCGCTTGTATTCTCTTTGTCTTTTGCTGCAATGGCCATGATTTGATATATACGATTGTTAACTAAATGAGGCTTGGTCATAAATAGGTGAGGCCTGGTCATAAATGCTCAGGCGGCTTTAAGAAATGGTTTTAAACCGACGCGGAGGTCCAACTGGTGCTCGGCCAGCAGCACGACCCCTTCCGCGTAGCTGATCGGCTGAGCTATACAGTTGCTTATACGACCATTCGGATCGACCAACTACTGCCTGCACGGTCGCTGATCGAGGAGCCGACAAAACTGCTGCGCAGCCGCGCTGATCTGCTCCAATGACCGCCCACGCACATGCCGTTGATACTGATAGAGGCCACCATCCAGGCTCGACAGAATGGCGTCGGCGATCCAGTCCAAATCAAGCTCTGGGAGCTCGCCCGCAGCCACCGCCCGACGCAGCAGGACAACGGTATTCTCGTGTAACCAGCGGTAGAGCGGGTTTTGGTACCGCCTGCATCGCCTGACCTTCGACTTTGGGGCCGCGATCGGCTTCTCCGTGGAAGTCTCAGGCGTACTCTGGCTGCTGATCAGTGGCCTGGGAATCCTGCTTGCGCAACGCTCGCGGCACTCAAATGGCCTCGCGCCACAACCTCGCTAACGATGGAGCTATGTAGGCCGACAGGTACTAAGTAGGCAACCACGGTAAATGTGATGCATGTCAATTTACGATTTAGCCTTTTATTGACCTAGCTTTCGTTTTGGCATTCATCAAAATCAAGGTGGTCGCGCACTAGTACGCCGTCCGAGTTATGCTGATGACTCACGGCACTATGGTCTTGCATATTCTAACAGATCATAGTGCCATCAATTTAGCTCGGACGGCGTACTAGTGAGCTTTGCCATACCAGAGGAAAGCACATTGCAAATTGGCTATTCCGATTTCGCCCTGCTCAACACCGCACGATGTGATCCATCACAAAGCGGCTTATTCTTCGAAAACCCACAGCGGCAGAGTGTCACACGGCTGCGCGTTTCGATAGGCTGGCCGTCGGCGCGCTCGATTTGGATATTACCTGTTACCCACAATGGCCCCTGGATCGGCCCATCCTCGGTAATCTCGGTTGTCGCAGCAACCTGCTCTGGCAAGTCTGGCTCGATATCGCGTCCGCCTTCGATGGCATAGGTGTATGAACCTGATGGGCAGCGTTCGACCATCGCGATGATCTGTGAACGCAGATTGGTATCATCAGGTTGGGCTTGTGCCAGCATGCTTTGGATGTTGGCGAGGCGTGTACCGCAAAAGCCTGATTCGCAGCACACGGCATAATCGCGCCGCACCACTATTTGCGCGTCACCATCATGCGTCACGCGGCGCTCGGCTGCCGCGTTTGTGGGGGCTGTCTCGGTGCTATCCCAATCAGTTACTTTATGGGTGCCATCACAGAATGGTTTGCTCGAAGAACGGCCACAGCGACATAACGCATAGATTGGCTTGGCTGGAAGATCACCGGTTTTCTCCCAGGCGATAGGCTCGCCAAATGCTGTGACGACTTGGGTTTTTTCAACCAACGGCACATCACCGCTGACAAGATATGGGCCTTTTGGTTGCACCTTGATGTTCATGCGTGCTCCTGTTCATGATCCATGCATTATTTTCGCTTCCACACCACCAATATTGCCCGACTCCTAAAGCGAGGCGCTATCTTCAGCGTAAGGGTTCTCGGCTCTAGGTTCTTGGTTCTTGCATCACCCAATTCGATCCAATCCCTGCCGACCAAGCGCTGAGTACCATGGATTGGATCGCCCGGCTCGCATCCGAGATAGCGTAGGGGGTGCGCTCAACCAACACCACAACCGCCATCGCAGCCTGGGCAATAAAGATCTCCATGAATTCTCCTCGTTACAGAACTTAATCACAGAACGTGATCGGCTTGCGATTTCACTGTGATGCCTGCCAACACTTGATCCACCACCCGCTCAGTCCAATCATCAGGGAATGCTGCACCACCTAGATAGTGTGCGTAGTAACTCCCAACCAACAACGTTCCCGCAATACCAAGATCAGCGTCAGGGCGGAGCTCACCAAAGCTGCGTGCTCGCTCAAGAATGTCCCGAATCGCCTGACGGCGTGGTGCTACCAAATGTTCGCGAAAATTGGCAAGCAACTCGGGAGTCTCATGCTCCTCGGAAAGGATAGTGCCAACCATACCCATGCCATTTGGCCGATCAAGTGCTGCCCGCAACTGATTGAGCTGACCAATCAAATCGGCCCGTGTTGCTCCAGTCGCAATCAGCGGAAAATCCTCACAATATGCCACAATTGCTGCCATCGCCAACTGAATCTTGCCAGCATAGCGGCGATAGATGGTTGGCTTGGTCACACCAGCAAGATTCGCAACCTGATCCATCGACATCCGCACATAGCCCTGCTCGGCCATGAGCCGTAGCGCAGCATCGAGAATTCGCTGATCCGTCTCGGGCTCGCGTGGTCGGCCTGGGCCACGCTCGATCATCGGCTGATCGGTAGGGTGCGATGGTTGCATACCAGAATGTCCTCTCAGCACTCTCCTTGTTGCTATTTTAGAATACCATACGGTATCTAAACGTCAAGTATTGACAATTTAATTACAGTTCGGTATAGTAATATAAACAAAGAAGAGAGTACGGAGCGCTAGGTTGAAAGGTTATTCGCAACGTCTCGCGCTTCTGAACATCCATGATCGCCTGTCATCTGTGATTGGCGACATCGTCGCCATTGTCGTATCAAATCCGGCCATCTCAACCACCACAGTATAACCAGGAGCTAGCCGAGGCATTCAAACATGAACTCATATACCGTCAGATTGCTTGGTTCAACGCGCTGCGTCTGGAATTACGCCAGCAGCATGAATGGTCGCAGCTGGCAATATTCATACCAGCAGATGAAGCTCTGGCGCTCCAGCAGCAACCCAATAAACCTCATTATTTGATGAGGTGCCAAGCACAGCAAATCTACGATGGTATGGCGACTGGCATCTTACAGGGCTTCGACAGCTTCCAAATGGAGGGCCAATTAGCGGCATTGGCTACCCAACAGGCAATCTGCGAGCGCATCAAGGCCATCCCCATACCACGACAGTATGATTATTTCACACGCCTGTTTGTGCGAATATTCGTCGTCTTACTGCCCTTTTTTCTGATCAAGACACTACTTGGCGATGGCGTGCCATGGCTCGTCATTCCACTGACAGCGGTGATTGCACTGATCTTCACCACAATTGAGCGTACTGGTGCAGTCAATGAAGACCCATTCGAGAATCGCATTAACGATGTGCCACTCTCGGCCATGTGTCGCGAAATCGAGCGCGATATGCGTGCCATGCTGGGCGAGGCAGAACTACCACCACGTCTTGAGCCAATCGATGGGTATCTCTTCTAGACGACATTTTATCCCTTGCGGCACTGTTATGCTGTCCTGGTGACATGCTGTTATATCAAGCAATCGAGTACGGGGAGACACAAGAATGAAACGCAAACGAATGATACTAACCCGCCGACAGATGCTCAAAGGTGCTGGGGCTACACTGGCGACACTCAGCGCGATGAGCATATCAGGAAGTAGTCAGTAACCACAGCCATTAAAATGGCGTGGCTTGTACCTCAATCGGAAGTCGGAGACTCACGATTGGACACGATTGGCTGACTGATAGGCAGCCCGCCAGCATCACCTGTAGCGACACTGGCATGGTACTTGGCAGCGAT
>JANLSE010000067.1:0-13628 GCA_031362265.1 Roseiflexaceae bacterium | reverse complement strand
GCGTGGCATTGGCCTAGCTACGGTTGAGGCGCTGCTCACGGCGGGCGCGACCGTTATCGCAGCAGTTCGTAATCCTGCTGATCTGCCCAGCATACAAACCGTACTGGGTGCGACAGGCTTGGCGGTCGCCTGCGATGTTAGCGACTACACGCAGGTTGCAGCGTGTGTGGCAACTACATTGAGCCATTACGGTCGCATGGATGGTCTTGTGAACAACGCCGGGGTTATTGCACCAATTGCGTTACTTGCCGATGTTGATCCAGCCGCCTGGGCCACAAACATCGCAGCGAACCTAACCGGCGCATTCAATTGCTGTCATGCTATTCTACCGCATATGCTGGCTGCGGGTTCTGGCATCATTGTCAACCTTAGCTCAGGAGCAGCATCACGCCCGCTTGAGGGCTGGAGTGCCTATTGTGCTGCTAAGGCAGGCTTAGCGATGTTAACGCGTTCATTGGCGCTGGAGGTTGGGCCAGGTGGCGTGCTGGTGTATGGGCTACGGCCGGGACTTATCGATACTGGTATGCAGGAAGCTATTCGCACTTCAGGTGTGAATGAGGTCAGCCGTATACCTCAGGCTCAGCTAGCATCTCCAGTTCAGCCAGCACAAATCATCGCATGGCTCTGTTCACACATGCCAACCGATCTTGCTGGCCAAGAGCTCGATATTCGCGATGCAGGGCTACGCGAGCGGGCAGGGTTGAGTTGAGGAAGAGAGACACCCATAGATGTCTCTGTGCCACTGTGGTGCAAATAAACACGGAACCACAAAGACACGGAGACACCGAGTTGGTATAAGCATCTCTCCAAGCTATCAACCAATGCTTAGCGCACCTGCATGCCGCGCGCCACAACTGCCTGCACATCCCAGAGTGCATGGATGTTGTTAAGCGGGTTACCTGCGACGGCAATCAGATCGGCGGACATGCCAACTGCTAATGCGCCTAGATCGGTACGGCCAAGTGCCTCCCCCGCAGTCACGGTTGCACTACGAATAGCTGCATGTGGCGTAAGGCCAACCTCCTCAACCAGTAGCGTGATATTGTAGGCAAAATCCTCAAATGGGGTAAGTGTCACCCCGGCATCACTTCCCGAAATAAATGGCACACCCAGCGCATACAGCCGCTTCAAATTCGCTACGCGCTGTGGGAACATTGTCTGGCGATAGCGCACCAGATTGTGCGTCTCGGGTAGCGCTTTGCTGGCACGCTCGGCGATGCCTAATGTCGGGCACACATAACATCCCGCAGTGTGGACAGCTTGGGCCGCTTCTTCATCATACAAGAAGCCTGTAGGTGTCTGAAATGAGCAATGCTCAATTGTTGTCACCCCGGCGTGTGCAGCATACAATACGCCAGCAGTACCATGGCAGTGGGCCGAGACGCGTAACCCACTGAGGCGTTGCGCTTCTTCGACAATTGCGCGTAGCTGGGCTTCGCTATACTGTGGCGCAACCGGGTTTGTGCGTGGCGTGAGTGCTCCACCAGTCGCCATAACCTTGATGTAATCTGCACCAGCTTTCACTTGGGCACGTACCGCGTGGCGCAGATCGGCCTCAGTATCGGCCTCTAGGCCAAAAAACCAGCAGTGGCCACCAGTTGTAGTGATCGAGCCGCCAGCTGCAATAATGCGTGGTGCTGGGATGATCCGGCGCGCACTTGCCTCACGTAGAGTAAAGACATGCTCGTTCCTGCCACCACATTCGCGAACTGTGGTGACTCCTGCGAATAGTGCGCGGCGTGCGTTTTCCACTCCACGAATCAGCCGCATTGCATCACTATCGCTGAGATAATCGTTGACCACATCGTTCGTGCCTGAAAACGTGAGATGCACATGCATGTCGATCAGCCCAGGCATCAGCGTCACATCGCCAAGATCGATACGCTCGCCCGCAGGTGCCGCCGCAGCTGGCCCAACATAGCTGATCGTTTCACCATCAATCGCAACTGCTGCATTCGGGATAATCTGGTCGTCAAGTGCAGTATAGAGACGGTCAGCGCAGTAGATTGTTGGCATCACAGGCTCCATTCAAACAAGCGAATACGTGCCATTGTAGCACGTACTCCATGCGGCGCTAGCGTAGGCGAATTCTCCCAAATAGCACGCCAAGTTTACGACCGTCATGTTGAATAGGGTCATCACGCGAAGGGATCCAGGTGTCGCTCTGGATGCGCAATAGGATCGTCTCGCCAGTTGGGAGTGTACCTCGGTCGATTATAATCTGCACTTGCTGGGTGCTGGATTGAAGACGTTGGCATTCTGGTGTGCTAAAGGGTGTGGCATTGGGATCCTCAACCCATAGGCTCGCTTCGGCTCGATACGAAAGGCAGACCTGTGGTGCGCCGAGTGTTGCTGGGCGTGCTGCTCCGGGGTTCAGCATGAGTGTTAGGGTTGTACCCTGGGTTGGGCGCGGCAAGCGCAAGAGTGCATTACCGTCTGTCCAGGCCAAACGTTCGTCACCCAGTACTTCTGTACGATAGAATCCCGCTACCTGAGCCGCATAGTCATCGGAGGCAAGCTCGGGTGATGGGTTTGCATCACGCAGTGGGATAACCCGATAGATGCGCATTTCCAGGCGATATTCCTGAATATTGGTTGGTTTCTGTGTGGTGGGCTGCTCAAACTCAGGGAGGCTTAGTTGGGCATCAGCGAGTGGTTCGAGTGCTAGGCCAGGTAGCCCAACTGCACCACTGGCCCCTGCTAATATATAGACCTCACGGCCCTCTGCGCGCCAGCGTTCAATATAGGTAGCTAGTTGATACGCATATTTACCTGGTTGCGCGCTTTTGATTGTGAATGCGTTGAGCCCATAGGCGTATGTAAGCGGTGTTGCTAGGTTATCGGGAATATCGCGTGCGCTCGCAAAATCGGGAGCACCACCGCGCAACAGTAACACATCCTGGCGCTGGAATCGTTCTGCAATCGTGCCAAGCTGCCCCAGTGCGCCAGCATATTCGGTGTGATTGATGATCTTGAGATTCGTGCCAATATTGAATAAGAGCAGTGCAATAACCAGGAAAAGGCGTAATCCAAATCGGCCATAACGGACGAAAGCTTGCAGGCTGGAATGTGTACCCTGCTCGTCAGTCTTGCTCGCATTCAGGCGCTTGGTGCCTAGAAGATACGCGATTCCAAGGCACATCGCAGGGTAGACCTGTGGGACATACCGCCGCAAAATATAAATGAAGTGCTGATCGCTGGTACCATACGTCAGGCGGATAAAAAAGAATGAGGCAATCAGCGCGACAACCAGAAACATCCATGAGTCGCTACGCATCTGCCACCACCACCATGCGAGGCCAATCAGGGCCAATAGAATCCCAAGTGGCGAAAGATACCAGCCAACCCGTACCAGGTTTGCTTGTGAATTGGCGATTAAATCCCGCAATACCAATCGATCACATGCCTGTAAGGTATCCCAGGCTGCTTTACCAATCTGTGGCTCGCTCACCAACCCAGCTGCACGCAATTCGACCGAAGTGAGCCCAGTAGTCGCGGCTGGCAGAATACTGGCACGCAGTGTTGCGCATGCCTTTAGTGAGGGTGTGAACTTCCCACGTAGTTGTTGGGTTAGCCCACCGGCCCATGCTGCCAGCGGATTCGCATAGGCTGGTGGAATGATCGGAGCGCCAATATACCCTTGCAGCGTAAGGCAACTCCCGTGGGGGTTACGCAACTGAGCCGAGCCAAGGCAACTAGGCAGTGCTGCAAGTGTTGTCGGGGTGAGAATCTGTGGGCGCAGTAGAAATGCGTACATGCCGAGAAGCCCAATTGCGAGTGCCGAGACGGAGCGCAGAACCCGATCTTGTCGTTTCAGCAACGCTTGCACACATAGCATGGTGGGCTGGCCCCACTGTCGCAACGCAAACACGGCTGCAATAACAAGCGCCAATGCGATCAATTCAGTGGCGATGCGTGCATAATTCCAATCGGTAAAGGTTGTTGCTGGCATCCCTGCAACTGGTGGGCAGGGCTGAATCGCAATTGGTGAACATGGCCGCAGCAGAAAGCGCTCGCGCAATGCAGGCGTCAGAAATGGCAATGCTACTAATGCTGTGAGGGCATAATCCTGCAAACGTGCAAAGATAGTGTCGAAGAAGTATGCCCGTGCAATCGTTGCAATATGTACTCCAGCATGAATTAGCATCGCAAAGAGGCCAATCCCAAGCCAGGAATGCATCGGTTGCCAGCGGCGCAAGAGCCATATCAGGAACAGATATGCCAATAATGGCGCAACCACCAGAATGAAATCAATTCGTGCAAGCGCTAGTTGCCCAATCGCTAGGCCGCAGAGCAGCGCCGGGAGTGTAGGTAGAATGATCAAATGCTGTGTTGATGCAGCTTGCTTCTGTATGATTTTGCTGGCTTGGTTCGTTGGTTCAGTGGCTTCCTGCGTCTTTGCGTCTTTGCGCCTTTGCGTTTCCGTCTCTCGATCCCCGCTCTCTGATGCCCTGCCGATCATCGCCGCAAACGCATACAGCCCGGCAAACGTGAGGAATTGTGCAATCGATTCTGCGGTTGAGTAGCGTGAGAACCAAATCTGTGGGCCATTTGTTGCCAGGAGAAGCGCCGCTACCACACCAACCCAAGGGCCGGCCAGACGCCGCCCAAGCATGGCAACACTCCATAGCCCAAGTAGCCCAAGCAGCCCGGTTGCTGCCAGCCCACCGTTTTGTCCCGTAAGGCTTGTCAATAGTGCAATCCAAGCGGGGAAGAGATGAAAGCCCTGTGGAATAACTCTACCAGCCGCCATGTCGCCTTCATTAATGAAGAAGCCAGCCTGGCGCAGGCGTGTTGCAATCGTTCGGTCACGTGATTGAACCCCAAGCAGGTTTGTCTCGGCTTGGGCCGCCGCCTCGCGTAGAGCTGGATCGGTGCTCTGTTGATCTGCCTCAATTTGAGCGACAATCGCGTCAGTTTGGCTGATCCCACCAGTACGCGCAATTGCAAACCCACTATTAGCGTACACACCTGCGTCGCGCACACCCAGAACCACTTCAAAGGGCCGCGCCGCAACAACAACCGCAAAGAGCAATAAGATCAGGATGAGTATGGGAGTAGTGATGGAGCGCAGAGCGGAAAGCGCAGAGCGCAGAGCGCTGGAGCGCTGGAGCGCTGGAGCGCTGGAGCATTGGAGCATTGAAACATTGAAACATTGAAGCAGTTTTCCCTTTTGCCACCCTGTCTCCTTAGCTCCTTGTCTCCTTGTCTCCTTATCCTGAGGTTCTTGGTTCTTGGTTCTTGGTAGGCGAACACAAGGTTCGCCCGTACGATGGTTCTTGGTTCTGCGGTTGGCCCAGAGGGCACCCGGTTCTGCGGTTCTGCGGTTGGCCCCACCACACACAAGCGCAAGCAGGAGGAGTTGTGCCCAGATTGAGAATATTCCTAATTCAGCCAGTAGAAATGCTAGCCAGCCATTCAGAAGCGCCCCAAACAACACGCGCTCAAAGATCCGTTCCAGGGTATCAGTGGCTTCAGCACCATCAGTAAAGGCACGCGCAAGCAGCCATCCTGGCACATATACCAGTGGCATCATTACTAATAAGGCAATCAGGGCCGACACAGGCATCCTCTCACTCACTATCGCGGCGGCGATTATAGCACACGCCCTGTGTCTATGACCTGATGGAACGCTGATAGCTATCGCATCTCTTCTAACTTACCCCATAACGTAGCCCTAATTGGCGTAGCCAGGTTCGATACGCAATTGCAACCCGATCCGATCGTAGGTGCAATTCTGACTGTAGATCGAGTGGTAACAGCTCCGGTCGCTGCGATTCCACTACCGCACGATCCTCCTCGAAGATCGCCGCAATGCGTGGCGTGTATTCCTCACGTAATGCCGCACTGTCACTCCGTGCAGTTGTGGCAACAATAAACCAGGCCGTGCTGTCGAGTGCGTCGTGCGGGGTGATCGTCAGAACCATACCATTGGTTGCATTCGGCATGTGTTTGGTGAAGTGGGCTGTCAGCGGGCGATAGGCGTGGTAGGTATAGGTTACACGGCCAGCCGAGCCACCATATGGATCGGGCTGAAAGACCTCAATGGGGTCGGATTCTACGCCATTGGCGGTAATCCGTGCCTCGAATTCTCCTAGAGTCGGGCGCTGCGGATCGCCAAGGACCCCGCCATGCACAAATGGGAAGTGTGCCGCATCCAGATAGTTCTCAATCAGGCGTGGGCCATGCGCATGAATATGCGCGAATGGGCCGCACACTGCCGCGGCAAACCCTGGCTGGCCCCATTCTGGAAAAGGCGGCAAGTTGGCGGGTGGCTCTCCTACGCATGCCCAGACCATACCAAGGCCGACCCGTGCATGATAGCGTTGCACATGCGCTTTGGCAGGTGGCTTCTGTTCGGGATGCGCAGGCATGTGGATACACTGGCCATCGGAATCATAGACCCAGCCATGATACGCGCATGCAAGGCAACCAGCGTTCGTCTTGCCAAGCGAAAGCCGTGCACCGCGATGGACACATAAATCCTGCCACACATGGTACTGTTCGTTAGCGCGCCAGACAACCAGATCCTCACCAAGCAAGCGTACCGCCAGAATAGGTTTCTCTGCTAGCTGATCGAGGCTTGCAACCGGATGCCAGTCGTTGCGTAATACTGGGTCGTCAATCATGGTCATCTCCTACAATTCGCGCAGCATAAGCAAATCAATGAAGCACACTTCACCAATCCAGACATTCGTTGTACCGATCACTCTAAAGCCATGCTTCTGGTAGAAGGCGACAGCGCGCGGGTTTTCTTCCCAAACACACAGCCACATGTAGTGCTGGCCTGCGGCTTGCGCAATGCTCATGGCATCATACAACAGGAGAGATGCAACCCCAAGCCCATGATATTCCGGTACAATATAGCACTTGGCCAGCTCAATCGCGTCTGTGAGATCCGGAAACTCAAGTGGCGATCCATGTTCTAGCCGAACAACACCAATGATCTCACCATGCTGTTCTGCGACGCGATACACAACGTCGCTACGGCCTAGATCGGCCGCGATCGCTTGATTCGTGAATGTTTCGTTAAGGAAATCGGTGAGCGTAGCCGCAGGAATTGCGCTTCCATACGCCCAGCTGAAAACACGACACAATAGCGTCGCTACCGCCGAAACCTCATGGGCGTGGGGTGGACGAATAGCAACATTGGGTGTTAGCCGCTTCATTCATGGCCTTAGGCGTGATCAGCAACCATGCGAGGAGTATACCAGGAACGCAACATTGTGTTGTGCCGCCAGCGCACTTATACCAACTTGCGTTCTCGTGTCTATTTTCACCACAGAGGCACAGAGAGGAAGTATGCCCAAACTCTGTGTCTCCGTGTCTCTGTGGTGAAGCTATATGTTTGGACACAGCTTGGTATTACACGAAGAAGGCTGGCTTCTACTTACAACATGCATGGTATCATCTGGCGATCAATTTGTACGAAAGGATCGTATATTATGACGCTTCGTATTCGCCTTGATGAAGTGCTCACCGCTGAGCTACTTAAGCAGCACGCTAGCCATATCCAGGATTTTCTTTTGCTCGAAGGTATTTCCCCGAGCCCAAGTGGCCTTGCCGCAACGCAACTAACCGAGCGTCAGATTAAGGAACTGCTGGAAGAATTAGCTGGAGAGCCATAACACAGCGCCAAGCCCAAATGGTCATTCTTTCACGCTATCTGCTCCGGTTAGCTTTACAAACACATCCTCAAGGGTAGGGGCAATTGTATTGATGCGTGCATCGCTAATATTGGCGGAATGTAATGCGGCGAGAAGTGCGTTGGAACGCTGTTCTGCACTATCAACAATCACATGCAGGCGTGCGCCATGCGGTGTGATGTCGCGTACGCCAGCGTGTGGTGCGAGTGTTTTGCGCGCAAGCGCCTGCTGTTCGGTTTCAACTTCCAGAACATCGCCAATGATTGCGGTCTGCTTGAGGATGGCAGGCGAATCGAGCGCGATCAGTTTACCAGCATACATCAGCCCGATACGGTGGCAGTGCTCGGCCTCGTCCATATAATGGGTCGTGACAAACACAGTAACACCGCCATTGGCAAGTGTGTAAATCAGCTCCCAGAACTCACGGCGGGCTTGGGGATCAACACCACCAGTTGGTTCATCGAGAAACAGCACCTGTGGACGGTGGACAATCGCGCAAGCCAGGGCTAAACGCTGGCGCCCTCCACCTGGTAATGCGGCGGTTAATACCCGTCCGCGGCCTGCCAGCCCAGCTAGTTCTGTGAGCTCGGCAATCCGTGCACTGCGTTCACTACGCGCAATACTATACACATCCGCATAGAATTCCAGGTTTTCGCGCACGGTGAGATCGCCATACAGACTAAACTTCTGTGACATATAGCCAATCCGGCGGCGCACGCCTTCTGGATCTTTAGCAATATCAATGCCAAGAACAGTGCCTGTGCCAGATGTTGGCGCAATCAGCCCGCATAACATGCGAATGGTGGTGGTCTTTCCCGAGCCATTTGGCCCTAAAAAGCCAAAGACTTCGCCTGCCGAAACCGATAGCGTTACATCATTAACCGCTGTAAATTCGGCGAAGCGGCGGGTAAGATGGCTCGTTTCAACCGCGTATTGCTGTGTCATAGTTCACTCGTCATCATACGATACACATCTTCCATGGTTGGAGTAATCTCGCGCAGTGAGATCATACGCACACCAGCGGTTGCTAATTGTGTTTGAAGAGCATCCGCAGTGGGCGCTGGATTCGTAAACAGATGCAATCGATCGCCCATGGCATGAATATCCTGGATGTTGGGCATCTCACGCAGGGTGGTTTCCGCCAGCCGTAGTGGTTCAGCCCGTAATTCGAAGAGCGTGCCAGGGATCTGGCGTTGCAATTCGCGTGGAGTGCCAAGTGCATGAATCTTCCCGGCTCGCATAAACGCCACATAATGGCAGCGATCCGCCTCATCCATGGCAGGTGTGGTGATAATAATGGTTAGCCCACTACTGGCAACCGCCTCGCTAAGCAGATCCCAGAACTCACGGCGCGCAATAGGGTCAACCCCATTTGTTGGTTCATCCAAAATCAATACTTCTGGTGTGTGGATGAGTGCGGCTGCCAACGCCAGTTTCTGCTTCATACCACCCGAGAGTGCATCTGCGCGGCGTTGCTGAAACGGCTCAAGACGGCTGAAGGCCAGCAAGCGCTCCATCAATGGCGCACGCACATCGTTTGGTACACTATAAATATCAGCGAAGAAGCGTAGATTCTCGGCTACTGTCAGATCACCATACAGGCTGAAGCGTTGCGCGACGTATCCAATGTGCCGCCGCGCTAGATCTGGCTGGCGTACGACATCGATCCCAGCAATATGTATCTGGCCACTATCCGGACGTAATGCACCACACAACATGCGTAATGTGGTGGTTTTGCCGGCACCATCTGGCCCAATCAGGCCGAAGATTTGGCCAGGAGGCACATGTATACTCAGATTGTCAACTGCACGCAGCGCACCAAATGTCCGCGTCAGGTTTACTGTCTCAATTGCAAAGGAATGGGTCATTTGATACCTTTCGAGAGCGCAAGAACGCAAGAACGCAAGAACGCAAGCCTGTGAGTATGTGAGTAACAATTGCTGTTTTGCGCTATGCGCTATTGCAGTATCGCATCAGCTGGCATACCTGGTTTCAGGCGATGATCGGGGTTTGCCAGTTCGACTCGCACCGCGAAGACGGTTGTTACACGTTCGGCCTGGGTTTGGACATTACGGGGCGTAAACTGAGCCTCCTGGGCGATAAAGCTAATCGTGCCATTGAATGTCTGCCCTGGGAAGCTATCGACACTCACACTCACAGCCTGGCCTTGGCGCACACGCCCAATATCGGTTTCGGCAATATACAGGGTTAGGCGAACCGTATCGAGCGACCCAATCGTCATTACTGGGGAGCCAGGCGCAACCTGCTCACCTTCATGGATCGGGCGGCTAAGAACAAGCCCAGCACGTGGAGCGCTGAGTGATGCCTTTGATAGTTGCACTTCGACCTGATGTTGAGCAGCGCGAGCTTGGGCGAGTTGCGCCTCGGCAACCTGAATCTGCTCGACGCGCGCACCATTACGGGCCTGATCAAGACGGGCCTGTGCAGCCTGGAGTGCAGCGTTTGCCGCGGCGAGTTGGGCTTGTGCATTATCGCGTGCAGCTTCTAGTTGATGTGGGTTGGCACGAATAGCCAGGAGTGTGTCGAGTGTGCGCTGTGCGCCAGCTAGGGTTGTTGTGGCAAGCGCTACATCCTCACGGGCGGCCCCATTCTGGAGCTTTGTGAGGGTTGCGTCGGCGGCACGTACCTGCTGTTCGGCGATCTGTACACCCGAAGCTTCATTCTGGCGGGCTGCATCATAGCCGACCTGTGCAACATGAACCTGCTCCTCGGCAGCATGCATGGCCGCCTCGGCCTGGATATACTGCGCATAGTAGTTTTCCATCTGGCCATCGCTGAGCTTATTGGTAACTTTTTTGCCTTGAGGATTGGTGATCTCTGGCGCAATCGGGTCGTTACCAGTGCTCTGGGCATATTCCCAGTTATATTTTGCCTGGGAATAGCGTGCTTGTGCCTGGGTTAGCGCAGCAGTGGATTGTTGGAGTGCTGCTTCAGATTGTGTTTTGCTGGCTGAGAGCCGATCGCGGGCGGACTGTAACCCCGCTTGTGCCTGTGCAAGGCCAGCCTCTGCAGCGGTGAGATCTTCCGAGCGGCTGCCAGCGCGTATTTTGCGGAGCGCGGCCTGAGCGGTATCGCGAGCATTTTCGGCCTGGGTGATCTGTAAGTTAAGCTCTTGTGGATCACGAACGATTTGGGCCGCGTTTTCAGTGGCCTGAGCCGCACCATCGCGTGCCGCTTTCGCCTGTGCAACCGCAGCCTCAGCGGCGGCAATCTCCTCGGAGCGTGCGCCAGCCTTCAGCAATGCCAGGTTTGCATCGGCGATTGCGACAGCAGCCCGTGCTTGCTCAAGCTGGGCCTCGATCAGAGCGGTATCAATTTGTGCTAAGGCCGCCCCTTTGGTAACTTCCTGGCCTTCATCTGCACTTAGGCTACGGATTTTACCGGCGATTTCGGATGTCACCAGAACTTGCTCTGCTTCAATTGTTCCGGAGGCGCGTAGTGTGCCATCGCTACGGGCTGCCGTATTGCGGGTGCTCCACCAGATACCGCCACCAATTGCGGCGATGAGCAGGATTGGAATAATGATTCGAATACGATTGTGCATACAAAAACTCCTCATGCGAGATGTTGCAACCAGTTAGCTGGAATAGATTAGTCGAGTTGTTTGCGGAAGCGTACTGCCGCCAGACCAATAAGTATTGTGCCAAAAATAGTGAGCGCACCAATTTGGGGCATAAGTGTGGTGATATCCACACCCTTGATGACGATCCCACGCGCTACAATCAGGAAATAGGTGAGCGGGATAACTCCGCTAACAAGCCGAAGCACAAGTGGCATTGCTGCAATCGGGTAGATAAAACCCGAGAGAAATACCGATGGGAGGATGGTTAGGAATGTCAGCAGGAATGCCTCCTGTTGTGTATTCGCCACCGTTGAGATCAGCAACCCAATTGCTAGTGTAGAAATCAGAAACAAGCCAGTGATTCCAATCAGAAGTGTCACGCTGCCACGGATTGGTACACCAAACCAGAATGTGCCAAGTAACAGTACTTCCCCCATAATCAGCATAGCAACCAATGCATATGGCAGAAGCTTACCGACGATCAGCTCGATTGGCTTGATGGGAGTGACGATCAACTGCTCCATGGTGCCACGCTCACGTTCGCGTACAATCGCCGATGATGTGAGGAGTGTTGCCTGCATTTGCAGAACGAGCCCAATTAGGCCGGGGATCATAAACACCGCGCTTGCCATATCGGGGTTATACCAGACGCGCGTGCGAACTTCGAGTGGTGGTGCAGTTACCAGACCAACGCTTGTGCCACGCCTGGCAAGAATCTGTTGTTGGAGATTGGTTGCTTCCGCTTGACCGATCAGCCGTGCTGCTGATAATGAGGATGCCGCAACACTTGGATCTGATCCATCGAGAACAAATATCACTTGTGCACCACGCCCGCTCACCAAATCGTGGCTATAATCGGGTGGGATGACTAAGCCAGCCCGCGCTTGCCCGGCATCAATCAATTTGGCGAGATCCTCTTGCCTGCCTGCATAATTGGCCACCATAAATTGCCCGGAAGCAACAAATGCAGATATGAGATGGCGGCTCGCTTCACTTTGATCCTGATCGAACACTGCGATCGGTACATTGCGTACATCCGTTGTGGCAGCATAGCCCAGTAAGATCAGTTGCATGAGTGGTGCGATAAACATCACCCCCAATGTACGTGGATCACGGACGATTTGAATGAATTCTTTGCGGATAACCGCCAGCATACGGATCATAACTATCTCCGATTGATTGGTTAGTCAGTCAATACCACAGCGCAGAGCGCACAACGCATAGCGCATAACGCATAGCGCATAACTAAAGATCAACCTGATACTCTGCGCTCTTACGCTCTTACGCTCTTGCGCTCTTGCGCCGCTAGTCCATTCAAAAATGTATCAACAACCTGTGTTACCACCGCTTCATGGCTCACCCTACTTGCTTCGGGCTGTTGGAATACCTCGCGTAACATAATATGCGCCATAAGCATGCCAACGAAACTCCGCACCCCGATCATTGGATCATGTGCTCGTAGCGTGCCCAGCTCGATTTGGCGTTGCATGTAACGCACTAGTACATCAAATACTGGACCAATAATTGCCCGATAAAGCGCCTCGCGCAACTGTGGGAAGCGTAGCACCTCGCCAATCATGATCTGAAATAGTGCAAGCGTGCTTGGTGACGTAAGCGCCGATAGATAGGCATGTCCAAAAATAGTCAGTACCTCTCGTGGATCGCGATCCATAAAGGATTCAGGATGTGCCGCAAGTTGAACGAACTTGGCACGTTCACGGATGATCGCGAAAAAGAGATCTTCCTTGTTGGTGAAGTAGTGATAAATCAGCCCGGGTGAAATGCCACCTGCTGCATCTGCAATATCTTTATTAGTTGCTTTTTGAAAACCTTTGAGGCTGAAAACGCGCAGCGCGGCATCCAAGATCTGCTCACGCCGCTCGGTTGCCTCGGTTGATTCACTCATGACACGCACTCCTGATTGATTGGTCAATCAAATATACCATGAGTTGATTGACGAGTCAATCAGGAATATTGAGTAGTGTATACATTCTTCACCACAGAGGCACAGAGACACAGAGTTGGGCATACGAGCGCTCTTTAGGTCTCTGTGCCTCTGTGGTGAAGCTATCTGTCTGGAGGCAGCTTGATAGTAGGTTCTATACGTTGAGTTCGTCAGTTCTAGCTCTCGGCAATTGTGACCTTAAGCATCTTTTCGCCTTCGCCACTCGTGCGGCCCTGTGGGTCGCGGAGCGGAATGCCAAGGGCAATGTCCAAGCCACCAGTAACTTCACCAAAGATCGCATATTGTTTGTTGAGCCAGGCGCAGGCTGCGGTTGTGATAAAGAATTGTGAACCGGCGCTGTTGGGATCGGCGGTGCGGGCCATGGCAAGCTTGCCAGGGCCATCGAATTGAATCTTATCGGTGAACTCGCCGATGACGCGATACCCTGGGCCAC
>JANLSE010000053.1:0-8612 GCA_031362265.1 Roseiflexaceae bacterium | reverse complement strand
GGTAGACAAGGCCAACACCACCACGCCCCTGAAATGCTGGCAAAACAAACATGCGCTATTCTTGACAAAATAGACCGATTAATTTAAGATACTTGAGGCACTTCCAAGGCCAGTTTGGCTTTGTTCGATTACATGGCATTGGATGGCCTTAAAAGGAATTGCAGATGGATCGAGAGCAGCCACTAAGTCCAGTAGAACAAAGCTGGCTCACGATTTCCCTACCAGATGGCATGTATATCATGCCGCCATATAGCGTCGATCAAGCAACTCATCAGGGTCGGCCTCTGTCACTGACGCTCCTAGTCAATGGTGTGATTATTGTTCTATCGCTGCTCGTGGTGATTTTTGCGTTTGCTGCAATTGTCTGAAACAATCTGTTCGTTATAGCTGCTAGCTATGCTCACGCGTCATCAAAACAGTGCGGCCACACCTGGCCTACCAAAAAGGTCGTGGCCGCACAAATGCCACTCGCTGTTTCACCCCAGGAAGTTCGCCAATAACATACTGAAATGTCACTGTCACGGTTGCTCGGTCGCAAATAGTTGGGTCGGTACGATCACAGATTTCATACACAAATCTGTCGGTGCTGGCTGATTTGCCAATTGGCGTGTATGTAATCATTCCAGTTTTTATATCCACTGTGGGCTTACCATGGCTTGGTTTGCTTACCACCTTCAATGAAGCATAATTGAAACTGCCATTTGGGTTCGAGTCATTGTTCAGTACCGGAATTTGGGTTGCCGAAAGAGGCAAGCTATCTATATCGCTATATCGGATTTCTACACTATCATTTCGCGCATTAATCGGGCGGCCTTTGATAACGATTGTTACTATGGCGGATGGAGAGCAACGGCCAGTTGCCTGGGCATCACAGATTCTATAGGTGAATGTATCTGTCCCGGCGAGCTTGCCAACATAGGCAACCTTGTTGTTCTGCAGGTTTACGCGCGCTGAACCAATCTGTGCCTGGTCGATAATGTCGATGTTGACTGGTGCGAGCGTACCATCGGGATCGCTATCATTTGCCAGAACATCGATTTCGATGCCAATACCAACCGTAGCTGACGCAGTATCTGGGTTCGCAATGAGTAGGTTAGGCTGGATCGTGATCGTCACGGTTGCTGGATCCGAGCACAACCCGGCATATGTTGTCGAACAGACCCGATATTCAAACTGATCGGTCACATTCGCATTCCCTTGTTTAGGGCTGATCTGTGCGCTCAAGTTAATTGCAGGAGGAGGGAACGTATAGCGGATGGCGTTGCTCAGCGGCTCAATTAAAGCGACTGCATTGCCGCGGCTTACAATCTGAATGATCGGTGGGTCAAGCACGCCATCTGGATCGCTATCATTATTAAGAACCTCAATCACAATTGTTGTCCCCTGTAACACACTGGCCTGGTCTGGTTGCGCTACTGGTGGGCGTGCTGCCACCGTAATGGTAACTGTAGCTTGGCCGCACAGCTCTGGAGTATCGCGATCACATACTTGGTAACGAAAGCTCGTCTCACCCAGGAAGCCCAGATTGGGGGTATAGGTTAATACACCAGTTTGTGGATCCAAGGCAAGGTTGCCATTGCCTGGCTCGATAAACCCTGTAACTGAGGCAGGATTGAATGCTCCATCGGGGTTACGATCATTGTCGAGCACGGGTATGTTTACGGGTGTTGCACCACGAGTTGTGGCGCTATCGGGATTCACCTCAAGCTCACGTCGCACAACAGTAATCGTAACGGATGCTTGATTACACAGGTTGCTATCTTCTGAATCACAGACCTGGTAGTTGAGCGTATCGGTGCCGAAGAAGCCAGGATTAGGGATATAGGCCAATACGCCGGTTGTCGAGTCGAGAATCGGCGTGCCATGGGCTGGCCCACTCAGGAGTTTCAACGAAGCCGGATTAAGCTGGCCATCTGGGCTGGAATCGTTTGCAAGGAGTGGAATAGCTACTTGTGTGGATACGTTTGTTGTGGCCTGATCATCCTGAACGACAGGCGTCCGCCGGGGTATTGGAGTTATTACTGTTGCAACAGGCGTAGGTGTATTAGTGGCAGTAGGCGATGGCGTGTTGGTTGCAGTGGATGTAGCAGGCACAACAATGCCTACGGTTGGTGATGGCACGATCTGTGTTGGAATTGATGATGTTGGAATTGATGATGTTGGAATTGATAGTATGAGTAGTGGTCTATTCCACCACAAGATCGCTGCTGCAATCAGTAGCGTTGCAACGATGGCGACGCCTGATGCAGCTGGACTCTTCCACCACACTGGCGGAGTAAGGCCGAAGTAGTGCAGATTATGCAGGCTGACATCCGCTCCGACCCGATCACCAAGCTTTTTGCGTACACGTATTGCCTCACGTAGATTGGTCTTGGCGCTTTGCATATCGCCTGTTAGGCCAGCGTGCGTACCACGTTCGTGTAATACCCAACCATTCAGCGATTGATCTGCGGATGTTGTCGCAGCTTGATCGGTCAGATTGATCAGTTGATTCCAACTACTCCAGTTACCGGAGAGCACAAAGCCAGGCTGTATGATTCGTGCAAGCGTGCCAGCTTGGGTTACCTGCCCTTCGGCAAGCAATGTGCGCATGGACGCAAGTAGATTCTGCTGTTCGCGCGTTAACCACGCTATATCCCTACTATGTTGATTGGCAGTATTAGCAAAATAGACTGCCGCATTGTGACGCTCGTTATTCTCTGGGAGTAATTGATCGAATACTCGTCGTAGGCTCTGGCTGGCAATCTGGTAGCGCTGATTGCCAGCACGAATCAGCCCAAGGCTGATCAATAGCTGTAAGGCAGGCTC
The DNA here is from genome assembly GCA_031362265.1 of Roseiflexaceae bacterium. Classification (GTDB taxonomy): domain Bacteria; phylum Chloroflexota; class Chloroflexia; order Chloroflexales; family Roseiflexaceae; genus JANLSE01. Next base: position 5,804 of record JANLSE010000053.1, on the reverse strand, counting down.
GAGTACTGCTGCGCCAAGGTGTGTCATTGCGCTGATCGCGCTCAACTCAAGCTGACCAATTCGTGCCAAACACGCTAATATCGTCTGTTCTGAGGTCCCCGTGACACTTAACGCCAATTGTGTTGCATGGACAAGTGCCGCTTGTGAATGGGCAGACTGCTCAACTGGTTGATTGACCATCCGCTCGCGTGGTAAGAAACGGGCCAATGTGCTAAGTGTCGTGGCAATCTGCTCAAGTGAAATAATTCCAGATCGCAGAATCCGGTTGATCAACGCGAGCGGCAATGGTAGATCGCCAAGCGCTGCACAGATCGAATCGACATGTTGAAGAATATCAGGATGTGTTAGCTCCAGATTCGTGGCAGCGCTACAGACACGCAGGGCATCTGAGCGCGGAAGCCCCGGTAAGAACATATCGAGCAGATATTCTGGCCCTGCGGCTTCCGCGCTGATGATGACCGCACCTGTACTCAACGTATCTGCGAGATGTGCCAGTTCATCATAGGAGAGCGGCAGGCGGTCTAACACAAAGAGCGCTTTACGTTCGGAGAGGAAACGGCGCGCCTCTTGTGGCTGCACTGCTATTGGTGTATTGCTTTCGTGATAGGCCAAAAACAGGTGGCGCAGAATCTCATCGCAATCCTCAGGCTCGAAGTTGCCATCAAGGAAGATCACACCATTCGCGAATGCTTCGACCTCAGGAAGATGTGTCGCCTGGCGGAGCAGGAATGAAATTCCGCTCCCTGGCTCACCATGGATCCACGCACCTTTGCCTGGCTCTAATTCGGGCCGGAGCGCCGCAATACTATTTTCGCGATCATAGAATTCACGCATTGCTCGTGGCCGCAGCACGACGCGATCATGAGTGGCGATCGCGATGAATGATCCATCGCTAATCTTTGCACCATGCTGGTTGCTGGCAACTGCGTAATATTTTAGTGTTCCATTAAGAACGCCGACCACCGGGCCATTGATTGTCCCACCCTCAACAAACACCCCCTGCCGCTGATCGGCTGTCGGCGGCAGCATGGGTAGCGTCGCCGAAGGCGTATGCGTTGCAGATTGCTCAGCTGTAGGTGATTGTTGTGGGTGAGTATGGGTAGACAATTCTGACCCCAATCCGTGTCGATCTGGTTTGTTGCTATGTAGCCTCAATCGTAACGTTATTTGTGCCTACCACGGGGCCGTTAATCTCGCCACCGCTTACAAAGACACCACTGCGCTTATCGATCGTGCCCTCGGCGTAGTCACCACCGCTTGTTTCGACGGTGCGAACCGTGCTTTGAGCACCTGCACCGATAGCAATACCGCTGCTGTCACTGATATCACCAACGCGTATGGTATCGTTGGATGCGGCAAGCATGTCAATCAAGGCAGCGAGTGTATTGTGTTGTTGGAGCAAGTTGTCGATGACCGCCGGTTGCGATGGTTGCCCCGCTAGATCCGCTGCAGCGCGTGCCAAGGCCGCAATGTTTCCGGCCACAAATGAGATCTGCTCATAGACAGATTGAGAAGATTCTGACATGATAACCTCCGAATATGCTTTACTAAACGTAACTGAGATTTGTTTTGATCATTACTTGTAGCAGTTGTTATAATGAGTGTATATCCGAAAAATACAACAATGATTAGTACCACACCAATACATGGTGAACCAGATAGGATGCACAACAGTTACTGACATGAAACGAGGGTCATCCATGGAACAGGCACAGCTTCTCGATCTGGCCCGACAGTTGGTGATTGGGATCGCGCCGCTGGTTGCAGGCGGGGCGCTTGCCAAACTTGGCGAGAATGCGACAGATGCTGGCGAGGCGTTTGCCCGTAAAGCCTGGGGTGCACTGACGCAACGCTTGCAGGGCCAACGACGCGCCGAGATCGCGCTAGCCGTTTTAGTGGATGAGCAGGACAAACCCGATAATCGTGATCGGGTCATACAACAAATTGTGGGCGTTTATCAGAACGACCAAGCTGCAATTGCCGAATTGCAAGCTTTGGTTGCGGAACTGCATCAGATGAGCGGCAGTGCACAAATCGTCAATCGTGGGAATAGCAATACTGGCAGCGGCGATAACATTACCATTGGTGACATCAGTAACAGTAGCGGCATTGCAATTGGGCGCGGAGCCAGCAGTACGGTTCGCAACATCAATACGGGTGGAGGTGATTATGCGGAAGGTAACATCGATAAGAGTAAGCGTGTAATCATTGCTGGCCAAACACCAGCTACGATTCCTGGCACATCCAAAGGCCAACGCCAGCGTAAAACGCTGCCTGCCACACTCAGTGCGGATGGTACACATTTTAGTTATGGGCATGCGCTCCTGATCGGGGTTGGACAGTACGCCAGCAATGCCTATACCGAGTTAACGACTGCCAATGATGCAACCCAACTGGCGAGTCTACTTACAGATCCTGCACATGCCGCCTACCCTACAGCACAGGTGACCCTCCTCCAGAACCAAGCCGCGACCAAGAAGGGCATTCTGGATGCGTTTACTACTCTCACCACACACCTCAAAGAATCACAGGGCGCAGCTCACAAACCTACGGTCGTGGTATTCTTCGCGGGGCATGGCACAAACCAGAATGGTTTTGCGCTCTTACCGCACGATTACGACCCAGGCAACCCAAGTGGAACAACAATCTCAGATCGCGCCTTTCGCAATGCGATCCAGGCACTCATCCCCCACTGCGAAAAGCTGCTGGTGCTGCTCAATTGTTGTTATTCTGGTGGTACTGCAGGGCGCGTACTTTCCGATATTGTGACCCCCATCAATACCAGTGCGCCACCACGTAGTTTCATCGAAGCTCTGGCGACAGGCGGTGGGCAGGTGGTGATTTCCTCATCACGCTCAGATCAACCCTCATCAGCCATGGCAGAAGATGATATTGAATTGACAACCTTCGGTAGCAAGCTGGTACGTGGCCTGCGCGGTGCAGCCCCTGGGAGTGGCCCGGCGATTGGTGTGCTCGATCTGTTCGCCCATCTCGCTTCAGCTGTCCCTGCCGATGCGCGTGGCATCACCTACCAGGGCAAACCACTTGATCAGCACCCGCTCCTGTACGCCCGCGAGGTCGATCAAAACTTCCCGGTTGCACTACGCCCAGAGGGCCAGGAACGCGGCACACTGGATGCTGCCCAAGGCGATGTAGTGCAGCGTCTAGCGCAGATCGAGTTGGCGCTTTTTGCCCAAGATCGCGATGAAGATGCACCTGAGCTAGTTGCTGAGCGCGAGGCATTGCTGAGGCAACTAGGGGGTATAGCTGATCTACAATAAAATACTGTGCCCACCTCTTTATCATCTTTACCAACAGGTAGAGATGTATTTCCAATCTCGCGCTCCTCCCCTCCGCACGACCCCCAACCACATCTATCGGCGTTTGGCATTATAACCTGCTGAAATGAACAATGCTTCTCGGTATGTAGCGAACTGATCTCGTACACAACGGGCAATCAGGTATACACTATCGAGAGGAATCGCTCGCTCCTTAACTTAGCCATTATTACCTCCATCACATGTTCCAGTACGCTGACATAGAGAGGAGGGGTATATGTCTTCCCTATCTCACACCGTTGGGCGAATCCTCGGTACATTTGGGCTGGTTATCATACTGGCCCTCTCGCCGTTGGTGCCCACGGTTCAGGCAGGCCGTAGCTCACTCGATGGCCTGTCGTTGGCAGACCAACCGACGGTTGATCGGTTGGCGCTCTTCGGAAAAGTCGTCTCGGCTGGCCCAAGCGATTTGGTTGTAGTACCATATGAGCCGGTTGAGTCGGGTGCGGAACTCAGGGTGATGCGGTCGGAGACACTTCCCGGACTTGGTATGAGCGGACACAATCTGATAGTACAGCCACGTGAGGGTGCTGTGCTCGAGATTGCTGGGTCGCTGGAGAGCCTGCCGCCTGGCACACCCGTACTCCTCGTGCAGATCAAGCAGGACATCATTGCTGGCCCTGTGGGCCTCTGCGTTGGGCCATTGGCATCACTCGATGACAATCTTGCCAGCGATGTGACCTGTGGTTTAGTTGGTAAACACGACCGGGTGGGTGTGGCCGCTCTCGGCCCACTAGCCAACAACGGTGGTTCCACATGGAGTATCGCACCCCTGCCAGGAAGCTCAGCGATTGATGTGATTCCGCCTGTTCGCTGTGCTCAGGCATTCGATCAGCGTGGCCAAATGCGACCGATTGGCGTTGGTTGTGATATTGGCGCAATCGAGAGCGCGCTGCGTCCAGTTTATCCATTGGATAGTTTCGAGCAGGCCAATGGGCGCCTGGGCAGCTCTTGGTTTGGCCCAGAAGGGCTTGGCGGATATCAGATCATTGGGAAGCAACTCGATGTGCTGGGTGGCGGGCCGATCTACTGGCGCGGCCAACGCTATGGAGTCGATCAGGAGGCAGCGATTACATTCCGGGCAGTCGATCGAACTGGCCAAGAACAGGATTTGCTGCTCAAGGTGCAGGGTAGCACCCCCGATTGGCGTAAGGGCGTGATTGAGGTGTTGTACGATGCCCATGTTGGCACCGTAAGGGTCGAAACCTATCGGCCAGGGGCTGGCTGGAGATCCTACCCTGCGATTCCGCTTGTTCTGGTGGATGGTGATAGACTGAGCGCGCAGGCCTGGGCAGATGGCAGGGTTCTCATTCTACGCAATGGCATGCTAGCCGGCGAGATAACACTCAACACAACTGACCGATCCTTCTTTGCTTCACGCACTGGATGGGCTGGCCTATGGATGATCAATGCTGGCCGTGCGCTGCTAGATGACTTCAGCGCTGGGTCGATCGCTCTACCCAAATAAGGTCATTACAGTAACAGAGAGCCGCATCCATAGTATCGATGGATGCGGCTCAATCCCCAGCGGGTGTTTTGCCTCGAGCCACAACGCCTGCTATGTCCGCTGTGGCATACTCAAGGATAGGCTCAACGTGTGGATGGGGATGGGGATAAGGTGCGCACGGGATCAGGCCGCCATGGCACACCGAGACGATGCAAGAGGTAGCGGTCGGCGCCGAGATAGCCAGCAACCTTCCAAGCCAAGATAAGTACAAGCGCGGTGACGAGTAGCAACCCATTCGTGCTGGCCGTACCAGCCATAATGAAGTTCCAGTTCATGAATGCGCCGAAAAATGCTGCAACGCCAACGAAGGCTCCAATGATCAGCGCAATACCGATCAGAACCTCACCATATGCGACCAACTTGGCGAACCATGTGTACCACTGATTATCTAGCATGAACTGGATAAACCCGCGATACCAGTCAAAGGAAATCGGCGGGCGCCCTGTATCAGGGATCTTTACCGCATTTACCCAATAGCCCTTGAGTGCATCACCAGTCGAGACCCATTTGGGGTCGGTCACTTTGTGCCAACCTGCCTCGATCCACTGGGTGCCGAGCCAGAGCCGCACAAAGAGCCAAAAGAAGGCACTTCGAGTGTCACCAAAGAGTAGACGCGCTACTGGTGGATCACTGAAGGCTGCGGTTTCAACTCCCGCCGGAGCACTACGCCAATACACAAACCCTGCAACCGCCAGCGTTATCGCTGAGAGTAGGGTCAACCAGCCACCCGCTCCGCCAATGTCGATTGTAGCCAGACCAAAGAATACAACACCAAGACCCGCGAGTACATACGACCACGTTCTGGTTAACATAATAATGCCCCTTCAATAATTGAACTACGTCAGCGACCGTGTCATTTCGTGCTAACCATACTATACTAGCACTTTTCTTGCGATACATCACTGCATCGTAGAGTTTACTAACCACAACTAAATTACTAGAACCGCAGAACCGCAGAA
>JANLSE010000531.1:0-10160 GCA_031362265.1 Roseiflexaceae bacterium | reverse complement strand
GAGCGAATGGCAGCATTTCCCAAAAACAACCCACGTACATGAGGTTACGACGATGGCACATTCCCAATCGATCCCACCTACTGCAACTATTAGTAACAACCCGAGCAAGCACATGCCCCTTGCCTTCGACCAACTGCTCCTTTTGGCGCGCCTAACCTGGTGCGGTGCCATAAGTTACGTGCTTCTGAGCGCACTCTACCCCGGGCTGGCAGCTTCTGGGTTCCAGAATCTGTTGTATGGCGCACAACAAATCGCTCTCTATGGTGCTGGCATTGTTTTGGTTGAATTGCTGACGGCGGCGTTACGCCTGATTCTCTGGCGATACGCTTTGCTGAGTGCCTCACATTCGTATATCCGTATTCGCACTCCTAACCCAGCGAGCGCTACTGCACTGGTTGGCGAAAATCCAGCCGATGGCGCAGATCTCTGGTACACAGCGCATCAACTCTTCCCGGTGCAGCATCCCAGTTCGGCACCCTGGTTAGCGATGACACTTAGTGCCCATCCCGATGAACCCATCCAATTCGGGGCGGTGATCGGTGGCAGATCCGCTCAGTTAGCTACATGGGTTCATGCACTCCGCCAGATCATCGTTGGCCATAACAGTACAGCCGTGGTTGACACTCCTGGCGACCCGTTAGCCGCTGCAATTGAGCATGCAACCAGCATTCCCGGTAGTGTGCTCGCTTGGGCCGAGTTTCTCTTGCCGCATGGCCCAGCCTACCCATTGCGCATCCCTGCCGATGCGAGTACCGATTTACTTGGGCCACTTGTCGCTCAGATCCGGCCACGCACTGGTTTTGTGCGCTTTGTTGAGGCGCAAATCATCACACAGCCCTGCCACGAACCACACGTCAATCCGCTCAGTTGGCGCATCGTAGCTCATCGTCGTTTGGCCCAGCTACGCGCCCGTACCGCTGGGCTAGCCCTGAGCGCAGATGGGCGTGCACTCGAACGCAAACTCGCGGATCCCGCCACGCATTGTGTTCTACGGGTTGTGCTTGTCGCCAACAACCGCGCTGCCGCTCAACAGATGTTGCGTGAGTTGAGTGCAATGCTTGGCCAATATACGGCTCGCAGCGGCCAACTCTCTCAGTCATTTCGGATGGCAGCACATGGCCTTATCAAGCTCCAGGCAGCACAGGTTGATTCCCGGCTGCTTCGGCGGGCGCCGCGCCTGATACCAACCCCATCATTCTTACTACCATTCCCCGTTTGGCGCGCACCTGCCATCCTTAGTGCCGCTGAACTTGGTGGTATCTGGCATCTGCCATCGCCAAACCTGGCAAATCTCGCCTCCTGGTTACCAGCGCGCCAACTCGCGGCACCGCCACATGCCTTTCTTACCGCTGGTGCACTAGCTGCCCTGCCAACTGGTCAGCAGTCGCGGCGGATCATCGTTGGCCATGCGATGCGTAGCGATGGGCAACTAGCTCCAGTTGGGCCAAGCCTTTACGATTTACGGAATATCGGCCATCTTACTGCTGGAATGGGAGCAGGAAAGAGTCGATTCCTTGCAAATTTCTGTAAGCAGATTATCGCCGATGGGTTTACCCTGATCGATGGCAAGGGTGATGATGCAGGGAACCTCACTGCCACTGTGCGGCAATACCTTGGGCATGAAGCAGAGCGGCGCGTGGTATTGCTCGATATAACCGACACCGATTGGCCAGTTGGGATCAATCCACTGGCTGGGGCGCTGAACGCAACACCAGGAACGATCGATCGTATGGCCGCCCTCGTTCAGAGTATTTTTGCACGCCTTGATCCAGATGGCTGGTCGGCTGCACCTGGCATGCAGCAATATCTAGAGATGGCGACACGTCTGGTGCTTGAGACAGTTCCACAACCAACGATTGCACATCTCAAGCAGGTATTGATCGATACCACCTATCGCAGGCACCTCGTAGCACAATGCCGTAAACACGAGGTGGCGAGTTTCTGGCAGGTTATTGTGCCAACCAGCAGCGATCAGCAGAAGAGCAGCCTCAATGCACTATTACGGCGCTTCGATAAACTCTTACTGTCGGAGGTTGTTCGTTCACTGATCAATCCAATTCAATCGACATTCCATTTCACACAGGCGATTGAGCAGCGCTTGATTGTGCTCTGCCCCATACCACACATATCCTATGGGCCGCTGGCTGCCACCGCTGCAATGTTACTCTTCCAGAGCTTCCTGCGCGCAGCATTTGAGCGACCAGGAAACGCTCTTACTCGCCCAGATTACCCACTGATTATTGATGAGTTTCAGGTGCTTGTGGAACACGGCGCAACCCAGGATGTCGCTACTGCGCTGACACAATTGCGCTCATTGGGCATTCCAGCGCTCTATGCGCATCAAGCGCTGGCCCAAATTGGCGATCTGCGTGATTTGCTGATGGTGAATGCGGAGAACCGGATCATCTTACGCACACAGGAACCCGATGCCAGTATCTACGCTCGCCACTATGCAGCAGCTGGCCTGAGCGCGGCCGATATTGCCAATCAGGAGCCAGGCGAGCATCAGTATGCGCGCTTTGTTGTTGGTGGGAAGTCTGTCGGGCCAATCTCAATCACACCACTTGGCTGGCCCGCCGCATTGGATCTGCTGTCTGAGCCGTATCGCGGCCCTGGATGGCAGCAGCTTATTCCTGCCGATCGGCTTGCATTACTCACAACTCAGCAGGATCGACAGACAGCGCTAATGGCGGCAGCGTATGATCGGAGTCTCATCCAGTTGATCTACGAGGTGCCTTATAGTGATACGCGCGCAGCACAGCTTGCCACGCAGTTGAGCCATGCCGAATGCGCACTGCTTATGCAACGGTGGGAGGCGATTGCGCGCGTACAGCGCCAGTACATTCTGGATCACCCCAACTGTATTGCTCAACGCCATGAGCGTGTACGCTGGCTCTCACGGCTCGGCTATGCGCGCCCACGATTACTGGCTGAGGCTGAGTTCTTGCGGATTCGTGCGGATTTACCAATAGTGCATACCTGATTTTGGGCGATGGCTGCCGCCTGGCTTTGCTACAATAGATCGTATGCTGCATAATGGTACAAATTTGTTCTCTCGTGTGGGATTTTGTGCGTTTTACTATCGTACAAAGTATGCTAGGATACGTAGAAGGATCTTATAAGCAAATTCCATTAATGCTATTGCCATTGATGTTATTGAAGGAAGGGAGCCAACCATGGTTCGAAAATCGCTGATTGTGCTGATCCTCGTTGTATCAGCGTTTCAGCTGTTGGGTGTTATGCGCGTGTCAGCAGTTGCTGCGCTGCCATCAGCCCCACTCGCACTGACGCAGACCGCTGAGCCACCGACACCGGTTCCACCAACACCGGTTCCACCAACACTGGTTCCACCAACACCGGTTCCACCAACACCCATCCAACCCACATCGCCTCCTTCGTCGAATAATGACACACCTACACCTGAGTTGCCAGTAACGACGCCAATCGTATCGAGTACTGAGGTTACTGTGGAACCAACTGTTGAGGGTGCGATTGGTGCACCAACGCCAACACCGACTCCAACACCAATACCTGGGCCAGGTACAACATCACCTGCACCTGCACCCGCCGCACTGCCAAAGACTGGTGAGGGCAGTTCGCCAGCAGCGCTGCTCTGGTTAGGGGTCGCGGTTCTTGCGGTTGCCATTGGTGGCATGTTACGCAGGCGTTCTTCCTAGTTCAGGTAGGTACTACCCAAAACAAAGCCCCGCACTCTTATTGAATGCGGGGCCTTTTGTTGGATGTATTTTCGATTGGTGGACCCCCAGGGACTCGAACCCTGAACCAATTGATTAAGAGTCAACTGCTCTACCATTGAGCTAGAGGTCCGCTCTTCATTGGCATTATACAAAACTTTGCTGATATTGCAAATCGGCACAAAGTTGGAACTACTTTATCCGAACTACCTTATCCGAACTGCTTTATCCGTGGTAGAATGCGCTTTATGCGTGTTCTCATTCTCAGCCTTGGAGGCGTTACACGCGCCTTCCGAAATTGGCCCGAGCGCACCCTTGGTCAGTCGCTTGTCCGCGCTGGTCATCAAGTGCATGCGATTACCTATCGCCAACCAGATCAACCCCATCTTGGGCTCAGTGATGCGCACGAAACCATTGATGGTATTGATGTCCATCGTGTTCATCCGCAATTCTTTCCCGCGCGTGAGTTGCGTGCAACGCTGGCAGCACTTCCACAGCCAGATGTTGTGCATATCTTTCACCCACGCAATGTGCTTGCATACCAAACCGTACGCTGGTTTGCGCGGCGCAATGTGCCAATCGCATGGACATGGCTTGGCCCCTATCATGATCGTTGGTTAGTGCCAGATCGTGAACGGCCCTATGAGCAGCCGCCGCACCCGGAACGCCTGATTTACACACTGAGGCAAGTGGCAAAACGCACATTACGCGATGGTCAGCTACGCGATCATTTACGTAACTATGCCATCCATGCCCCACTTCGTAGTGCCAATGCACTCATCCCTTGCTCACAACACGAGGCAAATGTGATGACTGAGCTTGGTTTTGGCGCAATACCCTCGCGTGTTGTGCCCTTATGGCTGGACATGGAGTTTATGCGTGGCGCGGCTCCACCGCTTGATTTACCATTCACACGCCCGATAATCCCATATATTGGCCAATTGGTGATCCGCAAATGCTATGATATGATCGTCGGGGCGATGCCAGCAGTGGTAGCACGCTTTCCACAAGCCTCATTTGTGTTTGTGACCCATAACCCTGAACAGCGTGCTGATCTACAGCGAATGGCGTCTGAGCGCGGTGTCGCTCAGAATCTCCACTTCCTTGGCACAATTAGCGAGGAACAAAAACTAGCTTTATTGCGTGCCAGTGATCTCCTGCCCGTTCCCTCACGATACGAAGGTTTTGGGTTGCCCATCCTCGAAGCGATGGCAGCAGAATTGCCTGTCATCTCAACACGCATCCCAGTTATTGATGAGTTGATCGAAGATGGCGTCAATGGTCTCCTAACACGATACGACGATACATCTGCGCTTGCACAAGCCATGTTGCGTTTGCTCGAACAACCTGAACTTCGCGCACGCCTCATTGCTGGCGGGCGTCAAACCATGATCGAACGCTTTGATCCCGTTCTGCTCTGCAATCAGGTCGTTGCCGTCTATGACGCATTATGCCAGCAGTGCGCATCGTAACTACCTATTGTAGCGTTTACCATGCAGAGGAGGACGATAGCGCAAGAGCGCATAGCGCATAGCGCATAACAACCAAATATATGCGTTCTCGCGCTCTCGCGTTCTCGCGTTCTTGCGTTTTGCGCTCTTGCGTTTCACTGGAGGAATAATGTCAACCAGAACTATTCGCTTACTAACAGTGTTGATCGGTATTGTGATCTGGGTTTCACTACCAACATTGGGGAATACTCAGCCGCGTGCTATAGCGCTGATGGCAACTCAATCGGTTTATTTGCCACTGATTGCGGGCCTACCAACCGCACCACCCGCCAACCCATGGCTGGCGTATCTCAATCAGATTCGCGCACTTGGCAATCTGGCCGCGGTTACAGAGAATGCGACCTATAGTGATGGTGATCGTAAGCATGCGATCTATATGGTTAAGAATGATGTGATTACACATGATGAAAACCCAGCCACGCCATTCTATACACCTGAAGGCGATGCTGCCGCTAATGCCTCAAATGTTATGGTTTATTCCAACACAAGCAAAACCGATGAAGAAGCAATTGATAGCTGGATTCTTGGCCCATTCCATGGTGTAGGATTGCTCGATCCACATTTGCATGAGACCGGATATGGCAGCTACCGCGAGGCCGGTGGTCTTTGGGAGATGGCAGCCGCACTGAATGTACTGAGCGGCACGCAGGATCTTCCCAATGGCTTTACGTTTCCCGTCAAATGGCCTGCCAATGGCGCAACATCCTGGTTCACCAGTTACACTGGCGGCGAGTCGCCCGATCCGCTCGCGGGATGTGGCAATGATTACGTTGAGCCAACTGGTGCGCCTGTCTATCTGATGATTGGGCCAGGCAATCTTACTCCTACCGTCACTGCCACATCATTTAAACGTGGTGGTGTCGATCTTGAGCATTGTGTGTATACGGAGGCTACCTACGCAGGGCCCCAGGATGGTCGTGATGTACTTGATAGCCGTGACGCAGTGATCCTTATGCCACGTGCGCCGCTAACGCCAGGTACATATGCTGTGAGTATTACCGCTAATGGAACGACCTATAGTTGGAGTTTTGTGGTAGCGAATCCATAATCAGTGTGGGCATATAGCCCTAGCAGTCACACCAAGTGAGCGTGACATTGTTCGTTTCGCAAACAATGTCACGCTCACTTGGTTTATGGAACTACAACATCCTCTGTTTCGCGCCAGGCCTGTTCGTGGCCGGCCCAATCGCGGGCACGTGCACGGAAGGCGTAGCTACCTAGCTCTGCGGGTGTGAAGATGGCATCAAGGCCAGTCGCTTGAATCTGCCAGTCAACCCATTCGCCATCTGGTGAGCGCCGCACCTGAATGTCGAACGAGGCAATTCCAGATGCATCATCAGTTCCGTTCCAGCGTACCAGAATTGTTCCATCATCACGGCGGGTTGCCTCAGTCACCTTTGCATCGGGTGCTTGTTCATCATTACGCGGCACAAACTTGATTGCATCAAATCGTACTGCCATGCCATCCTCTCCGGTCAGATCGTCAAGCTCAACTGCCGAAGAGTCGCCATCCATATGGAAGGTTCCAAGTGAAACCCAGCGGCCATTCTGCTCACGTTGGCTGATGACAACCTCAGTTATGGCACCTTCATGGGTCACGCGGTAGTGTGCCGCTTCTGTGGCTCGCGGGCCACAGGATGGGATGTAAGCAAAAACCTCATAGAAACCGCTGCCTTCCAGATTTGGTTTCCAGCTGGCGCTATTTTGATGTTCTTCTGGACTTGTTGCTGAATATGTCCAAGCATGATTGCCATCCACACCACATTTGGCATCATACCAGTTTGCACTTGATTCGGCGGTATATCCTTCACCGCCATCATCAACAAGCACAGCTCCAGGCTCATTTTGGCCTGGTTCGTCACTGCCACTTGGCTCGGCTTCGGCTACCCCCGAATCCTTCCCCATCCACAAAAAGGTAACCTGTACCCAATCGGAATGCTTCATCCCCAGATCATCCCAGAACGCACCATCGGCAATATCAATACCATTGGGTTGGCGAACCCTGCGGCCAAAGCCATCGCGCCCGCCATTATAGCCATTCTGGTATGCAGCCTGGGCCATAGGCAAGCCAATTGGTAGGTCGCTATAGCGCCGGTCTGGGTTCCAGTAATCGTCGCGAGTGTTCCATGGCCCAACATCCCAAACCGGCAGCACAACACTGCGGCCATTGTAGGTTACTCGAACCTGGAACTCATTGCCATTAAGGCTCGATAACACCGCCCACGAAGGTAAAGCCACAAAGCGGTCGCGTGGTTGAATGCGGTGCCCATTTGCCGTACGCCGCCCAACCAGACCCTCGCGTGTAGCAAATACAGTGAATGTTGGTGCAACTGGGTCAGTAGGGGTTGGCGCAGCGGGCTCAGCAGCAGGTGGTGGAGCTACTGGCTCAGCCGCCGGCTCGGCAGTTGGTTCAGGAGCGGGTGGCGCAGTCGGCTCGACAGCGGGTGGCGCTGGCTCAGCAGTTGGCTGTGGCACAGTACTATCTGAAGGTGTTGGAACTGGTTGTAGTGGTGCAGTGTCAGCAGGTGGAGGTGCCGGGGCTGGCTCATCGGCCAGAGTTGGTATTGCTGAGAAACCACCCGCAAAAAAGGTTATGAGAAGAATGACTAAGACATATCGTTGGACAGAAGACATACACTCTCCAGGTTCAGGCGGATGCCCAAGCGACGAGACGCATACCGCGAAACCAATCGATCAGTGATTGGCTGCAGGTGGTATTATGTGGCGTAGCTGAGCGGAAATGGACGATAGCAAGGCCACACTCAGAGGTGCCATCTGACACCGAAGGAGCGATATCGCCAAGAGGTTGGCGAGCCGTTGGCACCATCATGCAGTTTGAAATGTTGTGCGGCATCGCACGCTTCAAAACTGCTTGGTGCATCTGTCTATGACAATCGTCCATGTGGCGCGCAATTATAGCGAAGTATGCGCTTGTGTCAAGTGTGAGCAGATTGTAAGGTTACTATCAGCATGTATAGCCCGTTACTTTTGCGGGGCTATAACGACGGGAAGGATAGTATTCGAGAAGGATGGAGGTTCTGCATGCTGGCGAATCGTTTATTGCTTCGAACTGAGAGCGGTATTCGCTCATGGGCAGTACGGCTATGGCCCTTACTCATGCTAAGTGTATTTGTGATACTTTTAGCGATTATTCAATATGGGACACCTCATTTAGCCGATAATGATGGTTATTATCATATGAAGATGGGGCAGCTCATTCGTGAGCAGGGCCTGCATATTAATTTTATCTGGTTGCCAATGAGCGTACTGAACGCTCAGGCATTTTATGATCATCACCTGTTGTATCATGTCTATCTTGCGCTATTTGTCGGGGATGGTTCACCAGTTGCGCTGCTCAATGGTGCTAAATCTGCTGCGATTCTTATGCCAGCAATGGCTTTTACTGCGATCTGGTGGCTACTGCGTAGCCGTGAAGTGCCCTGGGCAACTGCGTGGGCGCTTGGGCTATGTGCAATCTCCGAGGCATTCCTGTTCCGCATGAGCGTTCCGCGTGCGCAGTCGGCGTCACTCCTGGTTCTGGTTCTGGCGACGCATGTGCTGTTTACGCGCCGCTATGTGCTGTTATTGCCGCTCGGGTTTATCTATGTCTGGTTGTATAACGCATTCCCATTAATATTGGCGCTTGTCGCCGCCGAGGCATGTGCGGCGTTAGTGACTGAGCGTAGGATCAACTGGCGTGCGCCGCTTTATACCATTATAGGGATAGCGCTTGGCTTGGTTATTAATCCATATTTTCCAGCTGATATTACCTTTATCATTCATCATCTGTTGCCAAAAATTGGCCAGCCCGAAACCTCAGTCGGGAATGAATGGTACCCTTATGAAACATGGCGGCTTGTCGAAAACTCAGGTGCATCGCTCACACTTCTCGTGCTAGGTGTATTTGGGCTTGGCTGGAGTGGTCGTCGTTTTGATCGAATCACACTAACAAGTTTTCTTCTTATGCTTTTGTTCGGTATCATGCTGCTGAAAGCGCGCCGTTTTATTGAATATTTCCCGCCATTTGCGCTGATCTTCGCGGCGCTTACGGTTGGGCCACTTTTATATGAATGGTATACACAGCGCAAGACCCTTGCAATGTCATCTGATCGCTTTGATCAGGCAGCTGTATGGTTTCGGCGTCTGATACCCTTTGGAATTGCGCTCGCATTGGGAACGATGCTCTTTTTGAGCATTTCTTCGTCGCGCGAAACAATGTCTGGAACGCGGCAAAGCGCTACTTTCGCTGAGTCCTCCGAATGGCTACGCACAAATACCCCTGAGGGAAGCATGGTCTTCCAAACCGATTGGGATGATTTCCCGCGCCTCTTTTTCTACAATACGCATAATGTCTATCTGATTGGCCTGGATCCAACCTATATGCAAATATATGATCCAGAACTTTATGCAGATTGGGTTGACATGACACGTGGAAAGGTTGATAATCCTGGCGCTAGCATTCGAGATCGCTATGGTGCGCAATATGTGATTTCCGATCTTACGCATACAGATTTTATGCGTAAGGCGAAGAATGACCCGCTTATGCACGAGGTGCATCGCGATCAATATGCAGTTGTCTATCAGATCGATCCGAAACCGTAACCCTGAGTTTGTAGGTAGATTTCGGAGGCCGTTACTTTTTCAAACCTCCTGCGACTGTATCAGTGCAATTGCATAAATCACTCGCAACCAATACAATGCAGGAGGCTCTAGGTGAATAACGAACTCAACACAAATGCTCGCTCGATACGCTGGTCACTTCGCGGCTGGGCACGCGCAATGGCCTTGGTCATTTCACTCTCAACATCGCTTGCGGCTTGTACCCAAGCATCGGTTGCACCGCCAAACCTACCAACGAAGCAAGAAGTGCCAACCGCAGTAAACGAGAACGTGAATGACGCGAACGAGAACGTGAATGACGCGAATGAGAACGTGAATGACGCGAACGAGAACG
>JANLSE010000033.1:0-7679 GCA_031362265.1 Roseiflexaceae bacterium | reverse complement strand
TGACTAAGCCAAGCTGTGGGTGACGCTGCTGGATAACAAGCGGCGCACTGGCGGTATGTTCTAATGGCTGGAAATAGCCATCCTTTACATGTGCGCCTTTACGGCAGATAAAGCCATGCTCAGCCACAAGATATCCAGGATTTTCAGCCATTGTGAATGGAGCATTCTGTTTGATCAGCTCGCCATTCGCTGGCTGTGGGTAGAATGGGTGCGGGAACCAGCGCAGCGGAAGATCCGCCTGCCCAGTATTGGTCAGTTGTGCCTGCGTGCGTACACAACGCTCGTAGAGGGTCACCGTGCGGTGCAAGGTCAGCGACCAGCCCATGTACGCTTGTTGTGTAACCATTGCTACAGATCGTTGGTTGGCTGACACATCCCATGTGCAGAATGAGATTGTCTCATTGAGGCGCCAGTTTTGGTGTAGGCGGCACATCCCTACGCCGATGACCATACCTGTATCACTATCATCGGCAGCCCGTAATGGGCTCAGGTTGAAGCCATCCGGGATTCCCTGCCCATCGAACGTATTGAAATCGTTGGGGTAGGTTGGCCCAGTGAGGAGCGGCCCATGGGTGTGATCATGGATCTGCCAAATATAACCGCCAGTGCAATAGCGCGCGCCAAATTTGTCGCCATCACTGGATGGATCGAGAACCTCAACGCTGAGCTGTTGATTGCTGAGTGTAATCATATCAAGCTGCATCCTCTAGCCCATAGGACATTGCACGTAGATAGGCGGCGTTACAGCCACAGCATCCGCCTAGGAAACCAATACCCTCACTGCGCGCAATTTTGGCGAAATCGTAAAAGTCGCTACGCGGAATCTGGATGGTTTCCAGGTTGTCGGGGAATTGCGGCATTTTGGTAAAACAGGGGGTCGCATCGGTGGTATGGAACGCGGCTGGCTGAGCGGCAAGTGGCACATCGACAACAGCGCGCATTTCGCGCAAGATCGAAAGCATACGGGCCGGCTCCTGTTCACAATTTGCACCAACCGCAGCCGCACCAGCATCCACCATGGCACGGGCACAGGCCGCTGCTGAATGACCATCGCTCGTCTCGCTTATCGTTGGCCGGAAGCTCAATGTTGCGACAAGCGGAAGGCCGCTATCACGTGCACATTCTAGCGCAATCAGCATCTCATCCAGCCGAAAGAAGGTCTCGATGATCAGAAAATCAACACCGGCATCCTGTAACAGCCGAATCTGCTCATTAAACAGATCGCGTACATGGCTGGCGGCCGATGGCCCTTCGCGCTCAAAAAGCTGGGTGCGTGAGACGGAGCCAGCAATCAGCGCTTTATCGCCTGCCGCCTGGCGTGCGATTTTGACTGCCGCCTGGTTGATCTCCTCGGTTTGGGAACCATACCCAGCCCGACTGAGCTTTTCGCGTGTGCCAAAGAACGTCAGCGCCTGCAATACCTGCGAACCAGCGCTCAGAAACTCCTGATGAAGCCCTAATAGAGCTGCTGGGTGTTCAATTGCAACCTCGGGTGTGAACTGGCCGCTACCCTTACCTGTACCGACTTTCTCACGACGCGAGCCGCTATCGACATACCCACGCCGCTCAAGCTCGATCAAATAACCACCATCGCCAAGCACAACGTCCTGGCGCATACGCTGAAGAATGTCTGTCATACTTGTACTCCTAACGTTTAACCTGAATACCTTACAATTAACGCAATCAATTAACGCAAAGACGCAAAGACGCAAAGGCGCAAAGCATTAACTAACCTTCCAAAATCTAGCGCAAAGGCACAAGATTTTGTTATTTTGCGTCGTTGCGTCTTTTGCGCCTTTGCGTTTTGGTATCCCCTGCTTCATATGTTCGCCTTATCTGAAAAGAAATGACCCTAAAACGTGCTCGTCAATTCCTGAGTTTGTCCGGTATTCACTGCGCGATGGGCGCATTCAATGATTTCGACCACATGACGGGCCTGTTCGCCAGTGGCGCGTGGTGCGCGATCATCGCGGATTGCCGCGACCAGATCCATAATATCGACATACACATGAGGCTCCTCGATCTGGAGATGTTCCCCAACCAGATAGGGCTGTGCATCAAGACGATGGCTGTATGTTTGCCCACCCTGGAGCGTGAAACCCAGCGGATAACCACTTGCATGATCAACCTGTGTGATGTTCAGCGTACCGCTGGTGCCATAGAGTTCAATGCCGCCCCAGGGTGCAGTCAGGCTACCCTGGCTATCGGAACCAATGGCAACCCCGAGGGCACCATTGGCAAATTCCATCAACACGACCTGGTTGTCGTTGGTCTCCAAATCAATCGTCCGCTCACGCCAGGTTCGGGTTGGCTGCAGCATATTGCCCAAAGCTGTTACACGGCGCACCGATCCAAGCAGGCTGGTGATGAGTTGCAAGGAATAGACCGTGACATCGGGGAGTGGGCCAGCGCCGGGCCGATAATACCAACTCGGATCGATCTCCGCCAAGGCACCTGTGCCAGCGCGAATCGGCTCGCGTTCATGGCCGAAGCCCATTGTGTAGGTATAGGCAACGGCAGGCTTCCCGATCGCACCACTCTGGATGACTTCACGCATATGTGCCGTTGTTGTGCAGAGTTCATAACCAGGGGCGGCTGCCAACTTCACATGCATCTGATCACGCGCTGCCAGTAGTGTGGTAGCCTCCGTAAGGGTTACAGTCATCGCTTTTTGGACATACACATGCTTGCCTGCGCTCATCGCGGCCATGGCGTGTGCATAGTGGTGGGTGATTGGTGTGATTACCAAGACCAAATCCAACTCAACGCCCTGAAGCATTGCCTCAACGCTGGTGAAGGATTGCGCAATGCCATAACGCTCAGCTGTTTGGCGCGCACGCTCTGCAACCGCATCAGTCACCGCTACCAGCTGAATCTGCTCGCGCGCATCGGGTTGGCTTAAGTGAGGTAATACGCCCCGCTGTGAGAGGCTGCCACAGCCAACAAGACCTGCACGAATTATTCTTGCCATCGTTCTGCTCCTAGTACGCTAAAGCCCATCTCTCCATAAATGCAGGCCAACATGTATCACCCTATGTTTCAAAGAACTCAGCGGATGGCAAGCCCTTTTTGAGCTTTGCAAGCATTGAATCATCTACCTGAATCTTGGCTTGCTCAAGTGCCAACAATAATGCACCCGCAGCTGGCTCAAACTCACTACGCATTGGCCGTGCGCCCGGGGCTTGGGATTGTACATGTGCAACCAGGGTATCGACCAAGAGTGAGCTGGGATGCCGAAACACGCCACCGGTGAGTACTAAGGTGAAGGGCTGCGCCACAAGCCCTACCATGCGTGCGCAAACGACCGCATACTCGCCGAGGCCAGTGCCATGGGTTGTAACAACTCGGATGGCGGTTGGGTCACCTTCGGCGGCAACATCCAGCAGCGTACGACCCATGCGTTCACGCCCAGGTTTAAGCTCCGCTGGAATATTCCGGCCAGTTATCCGGCGGAGCAGTTCAGCAACATCAGGCGCGTTGCTTATTGCCAGGAAGCGTTCGGTTAGTGCAGTTGGCGGGGCTAAGCCAAGCTCAGCACGCATAACCGCTCGCAACCCCTGTTGGCCAAGATGGCCAGCACCACCATATTCGAACCAAAAACTGGTGTGCCAGATCGAGCCATCCGCGGTGCGCGCACCTGTCGCTGCACCTGTGCCACAGGCCACCACAACCCCGGTTCCATCGGGCGAACCAGCGCGTAATGCGCCAATCGCATCGTTATAGATTCTTACTGTATGGCCATACCCTCGCTCACGCATCTTCTGCTCAAGCAACTCAAAATCCTCGGGCCAATCGGCACCTGCCATACTGAATACAGCAGACTCGATCTGGGAGGCTTCTACCCCAGCCTGCGTTAATGCAGCAGCAACCGCTTGATCGAGTTGAATGAATGCTGCCTCACTCGATTCAGCACCATATATATCGGAACAGCCAGCACGCCCAGCACCAATGATTGAACCATCATGGCGTGCGATCAATGCGATTGTTTTGGTGTTACCGCCATCGACACCAAGAATATAGGACATGCTCCAGGCCTTTCCATGCGGGCGGTTTCACAAACAGCGGCACTCAAACGAAGGACGATTAACGCAAAGACGCAAAGGCGCAAAGACGCAAGGGCTTGTTTGATTTCGTTCCAACGTTCCAACATTCCATCGCGCCAACGCTCTGCACTCTGCGCTTTCCGCTCCAACGTTCCAACGCTCTGCGCTCATCTCTGTGCCTCTGTGGTGCTGAAATGGCCGAGCCTCAACGCAGGAAGGACAATTAACCCTCCCAGGCGGCACGATCGGCAATGATTGTCACATTCTGCGCTAATTGAAGCCATGAGGCTGGCACCTCAGGGGATGGTACACCTTCGATTGTACGCCGCAGAATGTTACGTTTATGCGCGCCAGAAACAACTAATAATGTTTGGCGTGCCGCTAAGAGCAGATCCATACCACATGTCAAGGCCTGAGCTGGCACCTGATCGCGCCCACCCCAATAGCGTGCATTACTGACAATACTTTCCTCGGTTAGATCAATAACCCGTGTAGGAGCATCGGCTCCACACGGCGGTTCATTAAAGCCAAGGTGCCCATTTGGCCCAAGCCCCAGAATGGAGAGATCGAACCCACCTACCGTTTGAACAGCCGCCACATAGTCGGCACACGCCACCAGTGAATCGGGCGCATCCCCAGGGAGCCGCACCACATTGGCAGCTGGAATCGCAAGCGGATCGATAAATGAACGTTGCATCCAGCCGATCAGTGAGCGCCTGTCGTCTGGGGCAAGCCCACAATAGGCATCGAGCTGAAACGCGCGGACACCTGAACAATCGATCGTGCCACCTGCGCGCCGCTGCCCCAATTCGCGATAGACGCCCATTGGCGTATCGCCAGTTGCGACACAGATTGCCGCATTGGGTTTTATGGCGATCAGTGTTTCAATCAGATCGGCACCAGCCCTACTCAGAGCTGCATAATCATCAACAAGCACCAGATTCACAGATTCTTGCCTTTCATATGCAGTAGTATCAATTCTTCAATAGCCGCTCTGGCAGATACTGGCGTTGCGCAGCAGCCATTTCATCGTAGAGCAGTTCGGCTGTTCGCAATGAAAAGACCAATGGATTGCTAGCCAGGGCGCGAATCGCATCACGGCGTGTTCCGCTCCAGGCTGCTTTCGCGGTGAGCACCTGATACTCACCCAACATCTGAACAAGCCCTGAGACATGCCCTGGCAATTGGCCCTGAACTATCGGAGTAATACCGTGGCGATCCACGAAGCCTGGCACCTCAACAACCATATCATCGGAGAAATCGCTAATCGCGCCATGGTTGGGCACATTGACCGGCCAGACCTCACGGCGGTCGTTGTAGAATGCATCCATGACATCAATCGCCAATTCCAGTTCGTGGATCCCACCACGCGAGCGCTTTGGATCCAGATTCGGGACATCAGCGGCGGCCTGTTCGCGATAGTGTTCCCAGTAATCCGGGACAGCCGCGAGAATATCCTGTGAACGCGTGGTTGGCTTCGCACGCATTTCGGCCAGCACCTGATCCTTGAAATAGTAGTAGCGGAAGTACTCGGCGGGGAGTGAATCCATCATCACTGCCAGTTCGAGCATGCGTACTGCATGCGAGTCATCGGGATTCTCGGCCCGTTTGCGATCTAATGCTATCTGGAGTAGCGGAATGATGTTCTGGCCATCATATTCATGGCGAATACTCCAACAGTTATGATTCAGGCCAATCATGGTCGCATCTACCAGTTCGGGGTTCAAACCAGCGAGTGCTGCAATCCCCTTTGGGAAAATGATTGGCCCTTCACATAATGAAACAATCGGAATAGCACTATTGTCGCTCACCGCCTGCGAAACCAGATTGATTGGATTGGTGTAATTAAAGATCCGTGCGTGTGGACAGGCTACTTCGATGTCGGCAATAATGCCCTTCATCACATGAATAGAGCGAAGCGCCATAAAGAAGCCACCTGGGCCTTGGGTTTCCTGGCCAATCACGCCATGCTTCAGCGGGATCGACTCATCGAGGTAGCGTGCTTCGAAACCTCCCGGCCGATAGCTTGTCAGCACCGCATCGCAGCCCTCTAACCCATTGCGACGGTTGGTGCTGATCGTGATCGTTAGATCAATGCCATAGGCATGTGCTAACTTCTCGGCGATCGTTTTGACAATGCCCATACGCTCGCTATCAAAATCGATCAGCACGATCTCGGAGCCCTGGAAGTTCTGACCCTGGTGAATAATTGAGGCTAGTGTGCCAGGAGCACGAGTGCTCCCACCACCGATATATGCCATTTTGATGCGTGCCATCTATGATCTCCTAGTACGCTATGAACTTAGAAAGGCTTCAACGCAATGGCGCTCAATCCGTTCGCCCGCTCGTTCGATCATGGACCAGATGTACGCCTGCCCGCTCACCCGCATCATAGAAGGCTGGCGGAGTAAATGTGCTCTCAATCGTGCGTGCCTTGCCATCGGCACCGGCCTGTTCGGCCTTGAGCATTATCTCCAAGACATGGTAGCCATGTTCTGGAGTGATAATTGGTGGCGTATTGCTCTGGATGGATTCAACCAGATGGCGGAGACCATCCGTCCAAGGCCAATCAGGATCTTCTTCATCGTACAGCTGCCATGCGCCGACGCTATTCTTCCAGAGCTCGTAGCCATTTGGATCCCAATCGTCACCAAGCATCTGCACAGTGCCTTCACTACCATAGATTTCGATGGCTGGCACCCGATAACGCTGGTAGGTGAACCCAGTTGAGACCACTGCCAACACACCACCAGCAAATTCGATCAGCACATGTGCCGAATCTGGAATATCAACTTCAATTGGCTCATCATCAACGATCCGCTCTGGCCGCGCAGTTGCTGTCATGGAAGTTACCCGTTTGGCTGGCCCAAGCAAGCCGGTCAGGCTCGTCACGTTATAGACGCCAAGATCAAACATGGGGCCGCCACCCTGTTCATAGAACCATTTGCCCCAGGATGGCCCATTCCAACCATAGAATGCACGTGCCTGCAAAATCTGGCCAATCTCACCACGATGAATGCGCTTCCAGATTGCCTGGTAGGTTGGGCTTAAAACAACATGTGGCGCTGGATGCAGAAATCCGGGTGATCGTTTGGATAGTTCAAGTAGCGCCGCGCCCTGTTCGAGTGTCACCGCCATGGGCTTTTCGACCAGTACATGCTTCCCAGCCTCGAGCCCAGCACGCGCGACCGGGCCATGCGCAGGCATGGAGGTAAGAACCAACACAAGATCAACATCGGGAGCTTCCACCACACTGCGGTAATCGGTGCTGAATGGAATATCACCAAAACGCTCACGAACAACACTGGCGCGATCGGCCACAACATCGCTCGCACGCGTTACTTGCACCGCCATGCCATTCGCCTGCATGCGCTTAATCTGGCGCGTATACGGCCCACGCATTACGCTGCCACATCCAACAATTCCAATTCGCGTTGGTTGTATTGTCATTGATTCGATCCTTTTAGGTGCGGAGACCCAAGAGCTTGAGCCCTGGGAGGAGCACCCCGCTTTATCGGCTTTATCCCACAACGCCTTTGCCGCTTCCTATTGCCAAATAACGCTGTTTGTGGTATAGTACGCACAGATGTGCTTAGGCACTCTGACGGTACAGCAGAGCATACGGTTCGCACGTTT
>JANLSE010000026.1:0-4803 GCA_031362265.1 Roseiflexaceae bacterium | reverse complement strand
TGGCCGCCGAAAGAGCATGTCGCCGCGGCCAAGGAGATTCTCAGCACCAATCGTATCGAGCACGACGCGTGAGTTGGTATTGGATGCAACACGAAATGCAATCCGCGCGTCGAGATTGGCTTTGAGCGTTGAGGTGACAATATCAGCGCTTGGACGTTGAGTGGCAAGTACAAGATGAATACCCACTGATCGCGCGGCGGCGGCAAGGATCATCAGATCTTGCTCAAACGACTCACGTTCCTTCTTATCCATCATGCTCACAAGTAGAGCATACTCATCAATAAGCGCCACAATCGGCGGTAGCGCCTCATCTGGGTAGCGTTGGTTAAAGGCTTTGACCTTCATGCTGCGACCTGCGATTAGATTTTGCCGCCGAGGCATCTCACCACGAACCAATTCCAGCAACGCATCTCGAGCTTCATTACGCTCGATAAGGACTTTACCACCGCGTAAATAGGGCAGATTATTGAAGAAGGTAAAATCGGTGCGCTTTGGATCAATAATCAGTAATTGTAACTTCCCGACTGGATACTGGGTTCTTGAAACGTTAAGTCGACAAAACGCCCCTGAACTTTTGCCCATTCTACTCGGCGGGTTGAACTCGCATGGAGGGTATAGCGCTCGAAAGCCTGGTGAAGAATGGTGACAATCAGAACTGGGGTCTCACCACTGCGCGCTGCCATTTCGGCAAGGCTTTGCAGAACAAATAAATCGCGCTCTTCATCCTGGCGTGCAGCATAATCCAAGTATTGGCCAAGCTCATCTATCACCACAAGCACACCCGCAAAATGCCCTTCTTCGCGTAGGTATTGTGCTACTTGTGCGACAAGCTCAGCAACACGTGCTGGGTCGATCTCTGGATCCTGTAGAGCACTCTCAAGCTTGCCCTGAAGAGCATGAAGCTTGGGAGTCTTTACTCGTGCATCCGAAAGCGCCAAACGAAGGTTTGAGAGTATTGCATAGCGTAATGAGCTATTGTTACCAGGAATGCGCACCGCTAAGAGCGAGGGAAGCTCAAGGGTCAGGAGCGATTCGGCCGGGTACCCTCTGGGTGTAGCATTCAGTGAACCAAGCAATTGGCGGCGAGCTGTTACGCTACGCTGTAGGAAATGGGCAATAAAGAGTCCAAAGGCAGATTTGCCGGAGCCAAATGGGCCAACGATTGAAAATGCTCGCTCAGTATTCTCGGGTGCCAGGCCATCAATAATCCGGCGGGCAGTCTGCTGTACCAATGGCGTTACCTGATAGCCATCGAGCCCATGGTGCAGATCATGAAAATCGCGCTGAATATGGATTGCGCGCGTATAGCGTGGTGCAATTGTAAGGGGAAACTGATCAAGCATAACGTCGCTCCAAGACAAAGGCATCTTCGAGCAGTTCTCGATCAATCGATTCATCGCTGAGTGTGCGCCACGCAATTTGGCGAATACCGCCACTTTCAGAATAAACACTTCGGCCCTGGGTTAATGTCTCGAACTGAAAAAGCCGTGAGAGTAGTGCATCTTCATCAAGCCGAAATATTCGCCCTGGGGATCGCTCGGCGTAGCAAAGCTCGTTGAATGCAAGCATAGGTCGCCCAAGTGCACGCGCCTGCTGGAGTGCAGCGAATGCAACTAACTGATCTGGGAGATCAGGGTGTGCGCCACTGATAAGCTGATATGTTGCTTGACCAGGTAATGCTTGGAGTAGATCAAGCGCATGCAATGGGCAGTGAAGCGCATCTTCAGCAACAACCCCAAGCTGCGATCGATCCGGGCGTATATAACAGCGCAACATACAATCAATATCACGGCTGATTGTAGCCATTGCTGGTGGCTTCCCACCTCGTTGGGCAACTGTCTGGATGATCTGCTGGGCAATCTGCACGCTAGAAAACTCGCCACGACGCAACAGATTGAAGGTGTAATACCACGTAAAGGCTGTTTCAGGGCGGGATGCGATCTGCCAATGCAGGAGCCACCGGCTTGTAGGAGTTACGAGAAATGGATCCCAGCCACGAGTATCATCAAACAGTGCATCACCAAGCCAGGTAGCCCGATGCCCTGCGCTATTCTCTAAACGCTCAAAGATGCCACACACCCGGCCCCAATATCGGATAGAAAGTGCCATGTTCTTGCCAACACCAAGCTTGACAAAGGCGTCTTCCAGGAAGAAGAGATCGGGGTACTCCCGCAGCAGGTCATAGGCTTTTTTGAGCCAGTTACTGCGTAGGACGAAGGTCTCGTGCCCGCTAAATGTAAGTGGGGCTGTGGGAAGGGGATTGCCTACCATAACATCCCATCAGTGCAAGTTGGTTTACTGGTTATATTCTACACCAAAATCCCATCTATGGGACTACTATTTCTTCATATATGCGATGCTCACGCTTGGAGCTACTATGCCCAAGCGGATCCAGGATCTACCAGAAGAATATCTGACGAACCAACGAGCGCTTGCGCAAGCAATTGGCGCTCGAGTGCGTCTGCGTCGTAGCAAATTGGATTTAACGCAGGAACATCTGCGCGCACGCATGGAGCTTGCACAGGTCTACATCAGCCGTACTCAATATAGCCGTATTGAAAACGGCGAGACACTGCCAAATGCGGCAGAGTTGATCGCACTTAGCGCTATCCTTGGCGTTTCGTTTGATTGGCTCCTACTCGAAGCCGGTGTTTTCTTCCGACGCGATCAGATCGAACCTCTGCGTGCCAAGCTACTTGGCGTGAATCGACCCACGAACCCAAATGAATGGCGTCAGGAATTCCTCGATTTTGCTCGCAGTCGTAACCTCAGCAAATCATATAAGCCTGTTTTGCTTAAGTCTCTCCTCAAGTTAGTGAATCGTCGTGGCGAGGCCGATATTGATGCGCTTACGAAAGAATTTCGAGCGTTCTATGGGGCACGCCAGCAGGCTGGAGTCTTGGTGGAATTTGGGCCGCCAGATCTTAGCGACCCTATGACAGTGAACGATTCTCAGCTGCGTCAGTTGATCGTGCGTCATCCACTGGAACGTTTTCTGATCAAGGGATTTCTGGAATACTTACCTACCACAGGGGTTATTCGCTTTGCACCCTACCTCTGGGCTGATTTGCGTTTCTGGGAGCTTCTGGATATTCAGCAGAGCGCAGATCAGCAGCTCGAATACTACTATGCACGGTCACCATGATGCGCTCATTGGTGAACTTGTTCATTCATCATATAATGTCAAAATGATACGATTCTATTATTGACGCCCAGCGTCGACCGGGCACCTTATAGAATCGTACCATTAGTTTATTCGCCAAGTGGCTATATCACCCAGATTAGTTCCAGGCAATCAACCGTGGTTGCATGCCCATTTTGACCCCTTCGGGACGCAATAGCCCTGAGACTGCGCGCCCTCTGATACTATTTGAGTCGATATAGGTGATCTCGAAATTGGCATACCCAAGTGCATACATAAACTGGTTGATGCTTTGGCTGCTGTTGAGCGGTGCCCGGATCTGGATGTAATACCAGAGTGCGTGTGTATAGGTATTCCCGCCAGATGTGTAGCTAAACGGTACGCGAATATAGTACTCGCGGCCAGTAATGGCGCTATTCCCTACATTCACATTGAGGAAGGTTTTCTTATTCGAACCACTACCGCTTGTGTCAATTGAAACACCAACACCATTGTATGAACTACCTGTATTGATGACGGTTGATGTGTCGCTGGTGTTGTACCATTGGATTGCGCCAACGGAAGCTGCTCCGCCACCAGTGGTGAAGATTCGTGAGCCGTTTCCGACTGTTTCAAGCATGAACTCTACCGAAGCATTGCCACCTGGCTCAAGCGGCTGGTAGGCAAGCTGCCCAGGCACATAGGCATAGAAGTCATTGTTGTTAGCATTCATATTAAGGAACGCATAGGTGGCGCGCCGCCGGCTGGTAGCCTGATCCTGTAGCTCCACATAAATAGTTTGCGCACCATTCTGACGAGTAGGAAGCGTGACTGTGGATGTGATTCCAGTAATTGGATCAGTAATTGTACAATCGGTTGAACTTGCTGGTTGTACCGAAAGTTGTATGGTTCCACCGCTGGTCGAGATCGAGGACGATGCGCCAGTATTGAGCTGAAAGTTCGCATAGCCGCCACCATTCCAACTGCCCTGAAGCTGCCCCCAACTGGATGGCGTAGTCGAGAGTAGTGCGCGCAGATTGTAGCGCGTAAATACCTGCGGTGTTACTTGAATGCTGTAATTTGCGGCAGACTTACGGCTGGTTTCGTTCGAAGTCGTTCCATCGAAAGTGGATGTATCGAACGAGCATGGCCCAGCATAGCTATCACGATTACGAGCTTGGCGCGCGGCGGTCGAGTTTACGAAGTTTGCAGTGAACGACTGGCCGGTGTCATAGATTGTGCCATTATAGACGACTGCTGTCACAATCTGGCCAACATCGTAACGAAGATCGAATGGGCGCGTAATCAGGCCAGCGCTGACGCCACTATAATAGGCTAGCTGTTGCCCTGGTTGAACCTCAGGACCCGGATACAAGCCAAGGATATAGTTGGACGCATAATCTTTATATTGGTTCAATGATGTGGTAGGTTGTAATCCATTATAGAACTGCGGTTGAGTGAAGGTTACATTGCGAAAATCGAGCACAATTGGGCCAGTGAAGCTTGTATTGCTTGGTATGTTCGAATTGGCATCATTACCAGCAAGAGTTGTTTCAGGCCCAGGGTTTGCGACAGTAGCAACCTGACCTGATGCTGGTGTACTATAAAGCGCGGTGCCCGTTGTCGGGTCGCCTGGGTATTCGTTGCCACCCCAGCCTGGCCATTGGTTAATGGTGCTTTGG
>JANLSE010000015.1:0-16678 GCA_031362265.1 Roseiflexaceae bacterium | reverse complement strand
GAGGTGTTCGAGAATTTGGAGATCAATTGTATCAAGTTCCATACCATCCACCATAATAATAATTAGATAATTTATTATAATATTATAATATAATTTCGTCAATCATACAAAAGTTGTAATTTTGGATGGTAATTCCGGGTCATGCACACAATTATACGAGCGGCAGACAATCGCTAGGCGCTTCACGCATTACTATCCGCCGATGGGCCTGCGTGCCGAGCAAATCCCCCAGGATGCGCACTGCATCGTTGATAGTTTCTGGCGAAGCAACGCTAAATGCTAGACGCATATATGGCCGTGGCGCTTGGCCTGCAAAGAAGGCATCCCCTGGTGTAAACGCCACCCCACGGTCAATGCCTGCAAGGTACAAATCGGTTACATTGATCGAATGTGGTAATGATACCCATACGCAAAACCCACCTTGTGGCTCTGTCCAGTTTAGGCCTAAGGGAAAGTAACGGCTCATTGCGGTGAGTAATGCATCGCGGCGCTCACGGTAGCGCGGTAATGCACGCCGTAAATGATTGGTAAGCCAACCATGCTGAATGAAGGCCGCCATGGCGCGTTGCATAAGTGGGGGTGAGCAAAGATCATTCGCCTGCTTAGCGCGTGCCAAACGTGGGATGAAGGCAGGTGGTGCAACCAGGTACCCGATCCGAATGCCAGGCATAAGCGCCTTCGAGAAGCTGCCAAGGTTGAGCACCAGATGGTTTTGATCCATGCCATAGAGTGCTGGCGGTGCTATGCCTTCGAAGACGACCCGCGCATAAATATCATCCTCAACAATTGGGATCTGGTGCCGCGCGGCGATTGCCAGAAGCCGCATCCGCCGTTCGGTGCTCATACATACGCCAGTTGGGTTTTGAAATGCCGGAATGACATAGATAAAGCGTGGTTGATGTGCCACAATCAACGCCTCGAGGTTATCTGTAATCAGACCATCCTGATCAACCGGTGCGCCAACAAGGCGCAGCCCACGCTGGCCAAAGATATTTAGCGCCCCAAGGTAGGTGGGTTGCTCGACAATCACCGCATCGCCTGGTGCCGCCAGCGTCTGCGCAATCAGCGCTAAACCCTGCGTCACCCCTGCGGTAATAATGACCTCATCGGGTGTTACCGACATGCCACGTTCGAGCAGGTATTCGGCAAGAACAGTACGCAATGTTGGATCGCCCTGAGCTGTTGTATAACCAAATACCGTTGGCCCGCTTGCCATAGCTTCTTCGATTGCTCGCGCAAAATCACGCTGTGGGTAAAGTTCGGCAGATCCATCTGCCACAGCAAGTGAACGCATGCCAGGCAGCTGCGCCATACGCATCATATCGCTAATCAAACCCCCGGCGGACATTTCAAGCCCTAAATCGACAGCTGATATACGGCTGTGCGGCATCTCGGCTACAAATGTGCCACGCCCAACGGTGGACTCGACCCAACCACCAGTTTGTAACTCATTATAGGCCGCATGAATGGTTAGGCGAGTTACACCTAGCTGCTGCGAGAGCGCCCGAATTGTTGGCAACCGCGCGCCTGTTGGCAGCGCACCACTACGGATACGCTGTTGTATCTCCTGCGCAAGCTGTGTATAGAGTGGCATTGGGCTTTTACGATTAAGTGCGATTTGCATACCCGCTCCTTTAACGATTGTCCCAATCATAAACAATCTTTTGCAGATTGTACAGGTACAATGTACACCGATTGTCATAGGACAATCAGCAAATTATAACGGAACTGACACGTATTCGAGGGTAGCGCGCTTAGCAACCCGTGGTATATAATGAGTGCTATGGCAATTACCTGCCACTTGTTTTACATAGCAATGGAATGCCTTCATGAAAGTTATCATCCCTACGGCAGGCCTTGGAACTCGGCTCAGGCCACATACGTACAGCAAGCCCAAACCACTCGTCAGTGTTGCGGGGAAGCCAGTACTTGGGCATATTCTCGACACACTCAGCCAGCTTGAGATTGAAGAGATCGTATTTATTACGGGCTATTTGGGCAATCAGATCGAAGAATATGTGCGTGCCAATTATACAATCCCTGTGCGTTTTATTGAGCAGACGGAGCTCAAAGGTCAGGCGCACGCAGTGTATCTTGCCAATGAGGTTGTGAGCGGCCCAACGATTATTCTATATGTTGATACGATCTTCGAAGCCGATTTGAAGAAGCTCGCGACACTTGCTACCGATGGTGCCATCTATGTGAAGGAAGTCGAAGATCCACGGCGCTTTGGGGTTACTTTTGTTGAACAGGGCCGTATCACGCGGCTGGTCGAGAAACCAGATACCGATATTTCGCGTTTAGCAATGATCGGGCTCTATTATGTGCGCGATGCGCAGCGCCTGATGCGGGCGATCGAATTGATGATGGAGCGCAAACTACAGACGAAGGGCGAATATTACCTTACCGACGCACTGCAGCTCATGATTGATGATGGAGCCCATTTTGTTGCCGAGCCTGTCAGTGTCTGGGAAGATTGCGGCACTCCAGAGACAGTCTTGCAGACCAATCGTTATTTGTTAGAACATGGGCGCGCTCATGTTGGGCCTACTAGTAGCACAATTGTAATTCCACCGGTGTATATTGATGATAGTGCGCAGGTTACAAACTCGATCATTGGCCCGAATGTCTCAATTGGCGCAGGGGCGATTGTGAACGACTCAATTGTACGCGATTCGATTATTAATCAGTATGCTTCGATCCATTCGGCAACGCTGCAGAATAGCTTGATCGGTGACTCTGCGCTGGTGCAGGGTGCATTCCGTGAACTAGATGTTGGTGACTCTTCAGAAATTCGTTTCGGGCGGCTGACGCCATAACTAGCGGGAGTATTCATGCACGACGCCCTAACCTTTGCCGACAGTGTCGTCGGCACGCTGGCCAATGGAGGCTCCAGGCAGCGGGCGTACCTTCAACAAAGAGGCATCAGCATGCCACCCTTACTGCGGCTGGCATGCCGCGCGTATTCGGAGCCGCGCGTCAATGAGCAGCAACTCATCGATCGGATTGTTGATATGGCCCAGCTAGCCGGGTTTGATTTCCCGCGCTGGCTGATTGTCAATTACTATGTTTCGCTTAAGACAAATCCGCTCGTTATTTTGGCCGGAGCTGAAGGCACTGGCAAGGCAATTTTTACGCGCCTTGTCGCTGCTGGGCTGCTCGGGGCAGATAGCGATCAGTTTGCGTTGATCCCTGGCCGTACTGCATGGCATGCAGGCACTGGCGAAGGCGATTACTTTCGTTCGCTTCAGGAACGATTTACCTCCCTACGTTTCCTCGATCTATTGCATGAAGCAGCCGCACCAATCAATGCGGGCAGACTATACATGGTTTGCTTTCAACGCCTGCATCCAGCAGAAGTTGATTTGTATCTTGATGGGATGCTGAAGATTGGTGCCGACGGTCAGCTCCGCCTTGCCACACCCGATCTTCCGCTTGATCAACAGCCGATTATTCCGCCGAATGTGCGAATAAGTGCTACGGTTGATATCGACGCCGACTCTGTTGCACTGAGTAAAGTGGCGCTTCGCCATGCTGGTGTGATGGATTTTCTTACCGATCGAATACCATCCCAGGTTGGATTCTTCGATACACTCCCGGCAACACCGCCCGGCTATCAACGCCTCTGGCTGCAATCAACAATTTCCGACATTCAAACTGCACGTCAACGTCTAGGTACGATCCTTGGTCCAGATGCTGTTCAGCAGATGACCTATTCGCTGGCACTGCGCCACGCTATTTGGGCAAGTGGTGTCACGATCTCCGGGCGCATTTTACAGGAACTTACTATCGCAGTGGCTAATAGCTTCGATGAGTATGGCGATGGCCTGTTTGATTCGCTAGATCGGCGGCGCAATGCACAAATTGCCTACGATACACATCTGATCCAACGCATTCGTTGGCAGGTGAGCGAAACAGGATGCCCTACGATCGCCTCGTACTTTGCACATATCCTGCCAGCGAACCAGGCTGAGAGCCAGGCAGCATAACAGGGCGAACACAAGGTTCGCCTGTACCAGCGGTGTGATTGTCAGGGCGAACCTTGTGTTCGCCCTGATCGCGTTGGCTGCGCGGTTTGTTGGCTTCCACCTGTTGCTTCCGCCATGCTTGAATGCTATACTTGGCACTATAGAGATACATATCGCTCCACATGCGCGGAGGCCACTGTGAGCATTGCCGTTGAATTTGTTGCTACCAAGGTGCCCATGTTAGCAGATGGCCCTGCCTATTTTAATCGTGAGTTGAGCTGGCTGGAGTTTAATGGGCGGGTGTTGGAAGAGGCGATGGATCCGCGTCATCCATTGCTTGAGCGCGTCAAGTTTCTTTCGATCTTTTCGACGAACTTGGATGAGTTTTTCATGATCCGCGTTTCAGGTATCCGTGAGCAGATTAGCCTGGGTGTGACAACCCTTTCGGCAGATCAGAAAACCCCAACCGAACAAATGGCAGCTATTCAGAAGCGGGTTGATGAACTGATCGGGCAAGTACACCGGCTGTGGACTGAAGAGATCGAGCCGCAATTATGCGCTGAGGGTATTACAATCCTTAACGATGCCGATCTCTCGATGGAGCAGCGCGCCTGTTGTAGTGAATATTTTGAGCGTGAAATCTTCCCGGTGCTGACGCCACTTGCCGTCGATCCAGCGCATCCATTTCCACATATCTCGAATCTGAGTATTAATCTCGCAGTTGTGATCGCGGATCCATTGAATTGCGATCTCTTCGCGCGGGTAAAGGTGCCAGCTTCGCTCCCACGCCTCATCCCATTGCCAAACGCCCCAAGCAATGGCCAATCGAAAATTGCTCCTGAACGCAAATATAGTTTTATCTGGGTTGAGCAAGTGATTGCGGCGAACATTGCGCGGCTATTCCCTGGCATGCAGATCATCGCTGCGTATCCCTTTCGTGTGATTCGTGATGCCGATATGGAAATACAGGAAGATGAGGCCGCTGATCTCTTACGCACGATTGAAGCAAGTGTACGCCAGCGGCGTTTTGGCGATGCGGTAAGCCTGTTTATTCAGCGTGATACCCCAGTTGCCGTGCGTGACCGCTTAGTGGCAAATCTGAAACTTGGCAAACACGATGTCTATGAGGTTGAAGGCACCCTTGGTCTTGCCGATCTTATGGCGCTTATGAAAGTTGATCGCCCTGATCTCAAGGACACGCCCTTCTTCCCTGTTGCACCGCCTGCACTACGCCATACGCGCAGTAGCGCCGAAATGTTTGCTGCCATCCGCCAGCAGGATATTTTGCTGCATCACCCTTACGATTCATTTCAACCACTGGTGACACTGATTGAGGCCGCAGCAGAAGATCCTGATGTGTTGGCGATTAAGCAGACTCTCTATCGGGTTGGTTCCAATTCGCCGATTGTTATGGCGTTGATGCGTGCTCGTGAGCAGGACAAACAGGTTACTGTGCTTGTCGAACTCAAAGCGCGCTTCGATGAGGAAAACAATATTACATGGGCGCGCGCCCTAGAGCGGGCTGGGGTTCATGTTGTGTATGGCCTGGTTGGGCTCAAAACCCATGCCAAGCTTGCGATGGTTGTGCGGCGCGAACAGGATGGGCTACGGCGCTATGTGCATCTTGGCACTGGCAACTATAACGCCACCACCGCGCGGATCTACACTGATCTTGGGTTGTTGACATGCCGCCCAGATCTCGCCGCCGATGTTGCTGAAGTCTTTAACACCTTAACCGGTTATTCGCGGCAGCAAGTATATCGGAAGCTATTAGTGGCCCCAACAACCCTACGATCTGGTCTGACACAACTGATTGAGCGTGAGATCTCGCATGCACAGCAGGGTTACAAAGCGCAGATTATCTTCAAGCTGAATGCGCTTGTTGATCAGGGCATGATCGATCTACTCTACCGAGCAGCGCAGGCGGGTGTCCAAATCGACTTGATTGTGCGTGGCATTTGCTGCCTACGGCCAGGGATCGCTGGGTTGAGTGAGCATATCCGTGTACTCAGTATTGTTGGGCGCTTTCTGGAACATAGCCGTGTGTATTATTTTGGGAATAACCACGACGCGGAAATCTATATCGGTAGCGCAGATCTGATGACACGTAATCTCGATCGGCGTGTTGAGACGCTGTTTCCGATTGAGGATGCTGGGCTCAAAACCCATATCGCCGATTTATTACGGGTCTACCTTGATGATAATGTCCGTTCGCGTGAACTACAGTCGGATGGAAGTTACGAGCGTGTAGTTGCGCGGCCAGATCAGCCAATCATCGATAGCCAGGCGTATTTTATGCGTGCAGTTGCCGAAGCCTAAGAGAAGCTGGGATTGTGCGAGGATGTGCCCTATCTGGCAGATCCAACACCGAGGAGCTCAGCATGACTGCTGATCGCGTGCGTGATACCGCATTGTGGTTACTCATTATTGCGGCGGGAGTTTTTCTAGCAGAACGACTACTGGTTGTTCTGACGTTTTTTGCTACCCCGTTACTGCTCTTCGGCCTTTCCTGGCTATTCTCACTTATACTTCAGCCGATTGTACGGCGCTTGACCCGGCTGGCGATCCCGATCCCACAGCGTATTCAACGTGCTACACGTGGTATGACAGAATGGCATATGCCAGCCGTATTGGCTGTACCACTCGTGTATATTATTGCGCTAACGGTGATTATTGTCTTCTTTGTGTCGCTGGTTCCCGCGATTGGCCCACAGATTGCGCGCCTGAGCCAAACCATGCCAACTGCGGTTGAGGCGCTGGCTGGTGCCATCCAGATGTCGGAAGAACAACTACGGCGGGTGGGGTTTCGCGGTGATATTAGCTCGGTTGTCCAGCCCGAGGCGATTGCACAGCAGGTTGGCGCACTCGGAACCACATTGGTTCAACAATCACTGGGGATCGCCAGTAGTATCGCTTCCCTGCTCTTTAGCGCATTCCTGGTTCTGATCCTTAGCTTTTATATGACACTCGATGGCCCACGGCTTGGCGAGCGTGCGATTGGGTTCTTCCCGCCAAATCTTCGTGAAGAAGCGCGCCAGTTTGTGGATCTGGTCGATCGGGTATTCGGTGGCTTCCTGCGCGCACAGATTTTACAGTCGATCATTTATGGCTTTGCGACAGCCTTTATTATGGTGCTGCTTGGCATCGGCGATGTAGCTCTAGCAAGCGTACTCGCGGCGCTCCTCGTAGCTATTCCATTATTAGGGGCCTTCATTGCACTGATCCCACCAGTGCTGATTACGCTGGTAGAACATCCAGAGCAGACATTATTGTTGGTTGTGTTGCTCTTTGTGTCTCAGCAGATCCTCTTTAATGTAATCATGCCACGCCTCATGGGCCAGAGCGTTGGTCTACATCCACTGTTTGTGTTTGCTGCCATGCTGATCGGTGGAACCCTCGCAGGTGGCTGGGGCCTTTTGTTTGGCATCCCAATCGCTGGGGTTGTTGGGTCGGTTGCGCAATTCCTCTTTCAGCGTGCTGCCCGCCGCGAGTTTGTACCACCTCCTGCATGAACATCACCACAGAGGAACAGAGGGCACAGAGGCATTGCGTACATATTACCTCCTGCCCGAACCTCCGTGTCCTCTGCACCCACAGGGTACCCGTCTGTGGTGAATAAATATCATGTTCCCCAACTTGCACCACCCTCGCCCTTCTGGTACACTGCGCGCCGGTATGGGTGGGATGGCAATCTGCCAGTTAGGGCCTGATGGAACACTCTGAATATAGTGTGATGGCGGCGGTTGAAGATCGCCATTGGTGGTATGGTGGCATGCGCGCCATTGCTGCATCGTTCCTGGATGAAGTTTACCCGCCCGATTGCGGTTTACATATTCTCGATGCGGGTTGTGGTACTGGTGCGAACCTGCGCTTCTTGCGGCGCTATGGTCACACCATAGGGATCGATATGGCGCCTGAGGCGGTTGCGAATAGCACGCTCAGTTCGCCAGGTGTTGTGGCGCGTGGTTCGGTGCTGAGCCTCCCGTTTGCCGATCAGAGTTTCGATCTGGTAACCTCATTTGAGGTGTTGTACCATCGTGCGGTGGAGAGTGAGTTGGCTGCCTTACTTGAAGTGCAGCGCGTTCTGCGCCCACATGGTCGCCTACTGATTCGCCTACCGGCCTTTGAGCTATTGCGTGGCCATCATGATACTGCGGTGCATGGTCGGCGGCGCTATACGGCTGGCGAGGTTGTTGATCTGCTCACAAGTGCTGGGTTTCATGTTGAACGCACCAGTTATGTGAATTCATTGCTGATGCCACTTGCGCTTATTCAGCGTTTGCTCGAACGGCTGCGCCCAATTAGCAACACTGAGGAATCCGATTTGACTCTACCGCCAGCCTTTGTGAATGAAGCATTCCGCTGGGCAATGGCTGCCGAGGCGGCCTGGCTTGCTGCGGGGCGGAGCATGCCTGTTGGCGTTTCGGTAATATGCCGTGCACGCCGTAGTTGAAAGATTGAATGAGCTATGAACGATAGCCAACCAATGCTGCATACATTACTTCTGGATCGTCTTTCCGAAATGCCTCGGCTCTGGATGGCGCTACGCTCGATTGTTGAAGATGGCTTTCGTGGTGAGAAGGAAGCGATTGCACGCGAGCTATGCCCCTGGGAACATGTAGGGCAACGCCAGTTTCTGGATTTTGGCTGTGGCACTGGCGCATTTGCCGATTGCTTCCCGCCAGCCGCTTATACCGGTTTCGACCTAGCGCAACATTATGTACGCTTTGCTGGAGCGAATCGGCGTGGCCGTTTTGTGATCATGGCAGGCCAAGATCTTGGTTTCTTACCCGAACAGTTTGATGCGGCTTTGGTATTGGGGGTCTTCCATCACTTGCCTGATTCATTGGGGCGTGCCGCCGCCGCTGAACTCTACCGGGTGCTGAAGCCGGGCGCAACACTCTTGGTGATGGAAGATGTTGAACCAGATTGGTGGAATGTGCCAGGCCACTTGATGCATATGATTGACCGTGGCAAGTTTATTAGAAGCGACAACGATTACCGTGAGTTGTTTCATCCCTATTTTACCCTGCAGCGAGCGTACCCAATGCGGAGTGGGATCTGCGACTATGGGGTATATGTGCTTGAGCGGGTTCAGCTTCCCCTAAGCGCGTTACCACTCGATTAAGTGCAAGAGCGCAAGAACGCAAGAGCAGCCTGTAGCGGTTATGCGTTATGCGTTATGCGCTCTTGCGCTGTGTTAGGCCAACCCCTCGCGGCCAATGTTCCAGCGTAAATACGCCTCTACAAATGGATCGAGCGCACCATCCAGAATCGCTTGCACATCGCTGGTTTCATAATCGGTACGGTGATCTTTGACAAGTGTGTAGGGGTGTAAGTAGTAGGTGCGCATCTGGCTACCAAAATCGGCTTGGCGATGCTCGCCTTTTAGTCGCGCCCGTTCCTCACGTTGGCGTTGAATCTCACGCTCTAACAGCCGTCCGCGCAGCACACGCATGGCTGTTTCTTTGTTCTGAATCTGCGAGCGCTCATTCTGGCATGTGACAACAATCTGATCGGGAGTGCCTGCCTTATATGTGAGCCGTACTGCCGAATCGGTTGTGTTGACACCCTGGCCGCCATGGCCACCAGCTCGATACACATCGATTCGCAGATCATCGGGGCGGATACTGAGTTCGGGAGCGTCATCGACTTCGGGGAGCACCTCAACCAGGGCAAAGGACGTCTGGCGGGTGTTCCCCGAATTGAATGGCGACAGCCGTATCAGACGATGAACGCCGGCCTCGGCTTTGGCCCGCCCATAGGCGTAATCCCCGCGTAGCTCGATTGTTGCGCTCTTAATACCCGCCTCTTCACCTTCGCTCTGATCAACGATTGCGACCTTATAGCCTTGGCGTTCGGCCCAACGTAGATACATACGCTGCATCATCTCGGCCCAATCCTGTGCATCGGTGCCACCCATGCCAGCCTTGATTGAGAGAAATGCATCGTGATCATCGTAGCGACCGCTCAACAGTACTTCTATTTCAAGCGCATCGAGCAGTACCACAACACCCTTATACTCACTGTCGAGCTCACTGCATAATGAGTCGTCCCCTTCTGCCTCGGCCAATTCGGCAAGCTCCGCAAGGGTATCAATGCGCCCTGAGAGCGATCTCCAGCGCTCGATCTCGGCCTTGAGGCGCGTGAGGCGTTGCATTACACCCTGCGCTTCCTGTGGGTTATTCCATAGGCCAGGATCGGCAGAACGTTCCTCTAATTCGTTTGCTTGTTGCTGCTTTTCCGCGAAGTCAAAGCCGCCCACGGACGCTCTCAAAACGCGTCCGTAGGGCCTCCAGATCTAGCTGTTCCATGATGAAATCCTTCTATACTATACGTTACGAAATACCCTGAACATTGGCCGTTGCATTAAGGCGCCTGCCTCAGATGATGCGTTGCTATATCGGGGTTTGCTTCAATGGTGTGCATCCGCTCCACAATTGCAGGTAGCGCAATGGCAAGATCGTGATGAAGCACAATATCGGCCTGCCCATCGAGATACGTTTCGCTCAAATTGATAATAATCAGTTTTGCGCCACGTTGCCATGCCCTGAGTGGCATTTCGCAGACGGGTGCAACTTCTAGTGATGTGCCAGCAACGATCACCACATCGGCTTTATCAATTGCGCGTTGTGCCAACCAGAACAAGCCGCGTGGCAGCAGTTCATCGAAGAGTACTACATCAGGCTTGAAGGCTTCGCCACATTGGCAGCGCAAGATGTTGCCGCGCTGTGCAGCTTGGAAGACCCGATCTGATGGGATTTGAGTTTCGCAGCCAAGACATGTGGCGCTACGCAAGTGCCCATGTAATTCGTATACCTCACGCGAACCTGCACTCTGATGGAGTCCATCAATATTCTGTGTGACGACTGCTCGAATGTACCCTTCTCGTTCGAGTTGAGCTAACGCCGTGTGTGCGGGATTGGGCTTGGCATCGAGTAATTGTTTGAGGAGCGGCTGAAACCAGCGATAGAAACGGAGTGGATCGTGCCGAAATGCCGCCAATGCAGCAACTTCAAATGGGTTCTGGTTCTGCCAAATGCCCGCATCGCTGCGGAAATCCGGCACCCCAGAGGGTGTACTGATCCCCGCGCCCGTCAACACCACCGCGTGCTGAGCCTTGCGCAACAGATTTGCTGCTTGTTCGATCTTCTCCAGATTCATCGTCGTACCCATACTGCAAGACCGCGCAAGGAATATGCTACCATACTTCTGCGAAAAAGGATAAGTGCACAACGCATAGCGCATAACGCAGAGCGCATAGCGCACAGTGCAAAATTGCCATCAGGGGGCTCGGCTCTTGCGCTCTTGCGCTCTTGCGTTCTTGCGTTCTTGCGTTCTGCGCTCTCAGGTTCCAATACTCATATGACAAACCACCCAATCCCCCCAGTTCATGTCCCACTTGGCTATGGCGGCAGTATTGTCGAGGCGGTCTTTTTGGCACGACCAAATCGGTTTCTGGTTGAGGCGCAGCTTGGTGCTGAGGTTGTGCGCGCCCACCTTGCGGATCGAGGGCGGCTGCAAGAAACCCTTATACCTGGCGTGCGTCTACTGCTTGCGTATCGGCCAGGGCCAGGCCGTGCGACTCAATATCAGGCCGTTGCCGCCTATGTTGGTGACCGGTTAGCCTCAATCGACACTGCCTTGCCAAATCGGTTGATCGAGGCGGCGTTACGCGCTCGGGTGCTGATACCATTTGCGGGCTACCCGCATGTGCGGCGCGAGGCGACAGTTGGGCATAGCCGTTTCGATTTTTTGGTTCGTGACGAAGTGGCCCAATGTCTGGTTGAGGTGAAATCGGCGGGGCTGATCATTGATGGGATTGCACTCTTCCCCGATGCGCCTACTGAGCGTGGTCGACGGCATGTGCTTGAACTGGCCGAAATCGCGAAGTCTGGCATGCGCACCTCGGTGGTTTTCGTTGCTCAAGGCATGGCCCACCAAATCGCAATGTATCGTATGATCGACCCAGCATTTGACGAGGCGTTGGCCTATGCACGTAGTGTAGGCGTCGAGGTCTATGGCTACAGTTGCCCAATCACACCGGAAGGGATCTCTCTTGGAATTGAGGTAGAGGTAGTGTAAACGACTATTGTTGGTAACTGTGAATGATTTACCACAGAAGCACAGAAACCACTGAGTTGGAAGCTTTTGCAGCCTCTGTGCCTCTCTGTGCCTCTGTGGTGAACGAATGAAGGTCTGTGATGAATAAGTGATACAATAGGCGCATTCCCAGCAAACAAAGGAGTCTTGATGTCTGCCTCAAATACTGCTGCGCCGCTAGCCGAGAGCCGCCGCGAGCAGGTTGGTTGGTACTTCTATGATTGGGCCAATTCTGCTTTCTCAACGACAGTTGTATCAGTATTCCTTGGCCCGTATCTGACAGCGATTGCACGTAGTGCTGCTGACGCCAACAAGCTGATTTATCCGCTAGGAATCCCGGTTGCCGAAGGGGCATATTTCCCATATTTGGTGGCATTATCGGTTTCGCTACAAGTGTTGTTTCTGCCAATTCTTGGGGCGATTGCGGATTATACTCATCTGAAGAAGCGCCTGATGGGCTTATTTGCCTATATTGGTGCATTTGCAACGATGGGCCTGTACTTTGTGCAGGGTACAAACTATCAGCTTGGTGGGCTCTTATTTGTGCTGGCGAACCTCAGTTTTGGGGCTTCAATTGTCTTTTATAACGCATTCCTCCCCGATATTGCCGAGCCTGACCATCGTGATGCAATTTCTTCAAAAGGATGGGCCTTAGGGTATTTAGGCGGCGGGATTCTACTGGCGGCTAATCTGTTTCTATTTAGTTCCGCCGAGCGGTTTGGTATATCTGGTGGTGACGCAGTACGTATCAGTATGTGTTCAGCCGGTGTCTGGTGGGCGATATTCACGATCGTCCCAATGCTAGCACTGCGGACGCGTGCCCCTGCGCGTAGCCTGCCACCCGGTTCGCGCTACCTTACGATTGGGTTCCAGCAGCTCCGCGAAACAATTCGTAGTGCGCGCATGTACCCGCAGACCATGCTTTTCTTGGCTGGCTACCTGATCTACAACGATGGTATTCAGACCGTTATTGCCCTAGCCTCACAGTTTGGCGCCGAGGAGCTTAAACTCGAACAGTCGACCCTTATTCAAGGAATCTTACTCGTACAGTTTGTTGGTATCTTTGGCGCGCTGGCGTTTGGCTGGCTGGCACGGCGAATCGGCGCTAAGAAAGCGATTTTGGTAAGCCTTGTGATTTGGGTGGGTGTGGTTGGTGCTGCCTATGCAATTATTCAACCTGGCCAAGCTGGCCAATTCTATCTGTTTGCCGCAGTTGTTGCGCTGGTGTTGGGTGGCAGCCAAGCGTTGAGTCGCTCACTCTTCTCTGTGATGATCCCACCTGGCCAGGAATCGGAATACTTCAGCCTGTATGAAATTAGCGAACGTGGCACGAGTTGGCTCGGTCCATTGGTATTCGGCCTAGCATTACAAATGACTGGTAGTTATCGCGTTGCTATCGTGCTGCTGATCATTTTCTTTGTTGTCGGTGGTGCGCTACTCTCGCGTGTGGATGTTCGTAGAGCCGCACTTGAAGCAGGAAATGCAGCACCAGAGCGGGTTTGAGAGATCACTGAAGTATCGGGAGCGGATTACGGATCGTAGACTTCAGTCTACCCGATGCCATAGCGTGTTCCCTGTCTATGGCTGTCACCTAGCTGCGAAGGAGATGCGATGTCTCATTGGAATATTGCCTCTCAAATACACTACCCGTTGATTAGCGATGTGATGCCAGCAGCGGATGGCTCATTTGTTGTGTTTTGTGTTCGTGAGCCATTGATGACTGAGGATCGGAGTGAGTTTCTGACGCATATCTGGCTGGCGAGGAATCCCGCTGGAGCAGCGCTGCAACTCACCTATGGCGAACAGAGTGAATATAGCCCGGTAGTTTCGCCAGATTCGCGCTATCTCGCCTTTGTGACAACACACTCCGAGCGTTCGGAGTTGCGGGCAATGCATATCGCTGGTGGCGAATCGTGGCTGTTGGCAACCCTCAAGAATACCGCAATCAGCAGCCCACGCTGGAGCCGCGATGGCACCCAAATTGCGTTTCTGGCAGCGGCACCCCCAAGTGAAGAGCTCGAGCGTGCGCGACGTGCCAAGGATGACGCCTACGCTTGGGGCACTGATGAGCGCAATGCATTGATCTACTCTGTGCCATTTAATATTGCGCCCAGCCCAGTACCTGTGCCCCAGGCCATTACCACGGGCAGCTTTCATATTACAGGCTTCGATTGGCTTACAGATGGATCTGGCATGGTATTAGCAGCCATGCCATCGCCAAATGCCGATGGCTGGCCGGATTCTTGGTTGGCGCGTGTGCCACACACTGGTGGTGAGGCAACCCGCCTAGCCGATCTAAGCGTCTGGAGCGCTGTGCCCTTTGTCTCACCGGCTGGTGATCAGATCGCTTGTATCGTGAGTGATGGAGCGCCACGTTGGGCCAATGCGGCGCGAGTTGCACTCTGTTCGCCAGATGGAGGCGGGTTGCGGGTGTTGGCCGATACCCCTGATACACAGCCAGCAATCCTTGGTTGGTTGCCAGATGGCTCAGGAATAGTGATTCAGGAGTATGAACATGTTGGCGCGCGTGTGTTTATTCTACCAACCGATGGTAGTGCGGCACGCCCGCTCACTGGCCCAGCCACCTTCGAGAGTGCAGGAGCCAATCAGGGCATAGTTGCAGTTGTGGGCGAAGATTTCCAGACAGCGAATCTGATTGCGATTATCGATCTTTTTGGTGGGCCACACATGCCGTTGTATGCCCCAGCGCTTCCTACAGGGTGGCCCGAGGCGCAGCTACCGCAGGCCGAAGTGTTGGGTTGGCATAGCGCGGATGGCACCGCGATTGAGGGGATTGTAACCTACCCGCTGAACTATACTCCTGGCCAGCGCGTGCCATTGGTCGTGGTGGTTCATGGCGGGCCAACCGGTGTGTACCAGCGCAGCTATCTGGGTAGCCCATCGGGTTATGCGCCGATTGGCATGCTGGCAGAACAGGGATATGCGACGTTACGCTGCAACCCACGTGGTTCGAGTGGTTATGGGCGCGATTTCCGTTTTGCGAATATCCGCGATTGGGGTGGTGGAGATCTTCAGGATATTATGGCGGGTGTCGATACCCTAATCGCACGCGGTATTGCCGACCCTGAGCGGCTGGCGATTATGGGTTGGAGCTATGGCGGGTTTATGGCCAGCTGGGCGATTACCCAGACTGACCGCTTCAAGGTGGCATGTATTGGCGCGCCGGTGACCGATCCAGTTAGCTTCAATGGCACCGCAGATATTCCTGGCTTTATTCCAGATTATTTTGGTGGAGAGTACTGGGATGATTTCGAGAGCTATCGCAGCCAATCACCCATCCTACATGTAGGGAAGGTTCAGACGCCTGCGCTCATCCAACATGGCGCCGCCGACATCCGTGTACCGCTGAGTCAGGGGCGCCAATTCTACGCAGCGCTCCGCCGACGAGGCATTCCCACCGAGTTGATCGTCTATCCCCGCCAGGGCCATAGCTTCCATGAGCCACGCCTGATCATCGATTGCCGTAAACGGGTGGTAGAGTGGTTGGGGAAGCATCTGGGAAGCAATGAAGCAATGAAGCGGGGTGCCAGACCCAAAGGGTACCCC
Source organism: Roseiflexaceae bacterium (assembly GCA_031362265.1). GTDB lineage: Bacteria > Chloroflexota > Chloroflexia > Chloroflexales > Roseiflexaceae > JANLSE01. Next base: position 1,040 of record JANLSE010000015.1, on the reverse strand, counting down.
GGCCAAGCAATGAAGCGGGGTGCCCTCTGGGCCAAGCGGGGTGCCCTCTGGGCCAAGCAATGAAGCCGCTGGTCTTTCAAATGCTCCGATGCTCCAATGCTTCATTGCTCCGCTGCTTAGCTGTTACCGCTCGCGCATCTTCTTCTGAATGGCTGTCTGTTTAACTAACGTTTGAGACCATTCAACATCGCCAAGCATAACCGTGCGGTAGGCCATCCACATCTGATAGGCACTGCGTTCGTATGGCATGTTGCCAACGCCGGTTGCGAGGCCTGGCACTGCCAACGTAGCGATGCGATTGGTAGTACTCGCCTTGCGATTGTGGTTGATAACGGCCAGTAATGCGCCGCGCAAGGCCAGGTAGGCATTCACTGTGTCGCTTACATCTTCTGGCACACGCATGGTTGGTGCAACAACGACATAGCGAATCCGGGGGTTGTTGGTTGGCATAACCAGTGCCTGCCCAACCAACAGCTCGCCGCCATATTCGGAATCGATCAGAGGGCGCAACTTATCCTGAAGGCTCATATCGAAGATCGCCCCGCTTACGGCAACATCAATGCCACCATCGGTAAAGCCAAATCCATTGGCGGGTACTAGGAGTGCGTCGGTCTTCACGGTCAGGATATTTTCGCGCACCGACTTTACGCCTGTATCGTCGGCGAAGTAATTCTTCCAGGCTTTAACCATCGCATCCGAGCGATCACAAAGAACAATAGAAACGCTCACAAAACCCTCCTTCGGTTTATTGACCACAGACGGGTACCCTTTGGGTGCAGAGGGTACCCGTCTGTGGTCAATAACAAATCACTGCGCAATTGGGTCACGATTTCACCAGCGCACCTTGACACGCTGCCCTGTCTCGGCGGATTCGATTGCGGCTAATATCATAGCCAAACTCTTGATATTATCATGGCATTCGCCCATCGGTGTGGCACCGGTACGGAGTGCATGCACAAAATCACGTAATGATCCAGCGATGCCGCTGGCAACACCCTCGGCCACTTGGGCAGTATGCGACGCAACCTCGGCGTGAAAAC
>JANLSE010000628.1:0-13330 GCA_031362265.1 Roseiflexaceae bacterium | reverse complement strand
CGCGCATAATCAGCCGCAACCGATCCATTGGCGTCTGGCTTGGCTCATGTTTTTCAATTAACGTAATCATCATTTGCATATCACGGATGGCAGCTTCGACAACCAGATCATCCTTGGTGGCAAAATGAGCATAGAGTGTTGGCTTCGAAATACCAACCAAAGCGGCAAGCTCATCCATCGACATGGAAGCATGCCCTTTGGCAGCAAGCAACTGCTGCGCCGTGTTGATGATTTCTTCACGCAGCGCTTGCCTGCGGCGGTCGCGCAACGTTATCATGGTTTTCCTCGTCATAGATAAAAGCTAGCGTAGATCAATTTGTAGCGAGTATACGTAGAACCATCTGCTAGCGTTCGCGCGCCAATTTCTTAACCAATCCGTCTAAATACCTACTTGCGCGTAAACTTATTGTACGATATAGTTAGCCTATTGTAAAGAACCTTTGTATTTGGATTATATTCTGTTTGATAAGCAATAGATACCGAATGCTGAACCAGCACATGCTGCTGATATCGGCCATTGGTTGTGGTATAAGGAGAGCAGGCTTATATGGCAGTGAAACAGCGTGAAGAGAAGCTGAATGGCATGCCGATTTCGGACACCTCGATCCGGCAACCAGTGTTTGTAACGATGTTGATGTTGCTAACGATCACATTTGGTGTTCTGGCGTTCGGCACATTACCTGTCAACTTGTTACCCGATTTTGAGGTGGCGGTTATCTCGGTTGCCGTGCCATATCCTGGTGCTGGCCCGGAAAGCGTAGCTGAGCAGGTTGCCAAACCACTTGAGGATTCGGTCAACACCATTGAGGGTATTAAACATATCACATCAAACTCCAGCGAGGGTGTGGCGCTGATTATTCTTGAATTCAAAGAAGGCACAAATCTTAGTAAGGCCGATCAGGATGTACGCGAGAAGGTCAATTCGGTACTTCCACGGTTACCACGCGATGTGCGCACGCCGGTCATTCAGAAATTCGACCCAAATGCTGCGCCAATTATGTCGATTGCAATTGCTAGTACCCAGAACCAGACACCATTGGAATTACGGCGGATTGTTGATAACGAGGTTGTACCGCGTTTACAACGTGCGCCAGGTGTAGGCTCAGCAACTGTTTCGGGTGGGCAGACACGCCAAATCAACGTCCAAATGAATCTTGGAAAGCTCCAGGCCTATGGTATTCTGCCAGTGCAACTCACGCGTGCATTACAGCAGGCCAACGCCAATCTTGGCCTTGGAACGATCACCTCAGGCACACAGGATATAAGCCTACGCGCACCCTCCATGCTGCAAACTCCCGATGATATTGCCAACATTCAAATTACAGGCACCCCATACCGTATCAGTGATGTGGCTGTTATTGAAGATGGTGTAGCCGAGAAAAGCAGCTACTCACGGCTTGGTGGCAGTGATTCAATTGTGATCGATATTCGAAAACAGACTGGCTCAAATACGGTAGCAGTTGCCGATGGCGTGAAAGCCGAATTGAAACAAGTGTTGGCTTCGCGCACCGATCTAACCTATATTTTGCCACGCGACAGCTCGGAATCGGTGCGTCAATCAACGATCAGTTCACTCGAAGAACTCATTTTTGCCGCAGTAGCAGCGCTGCTTGTCGTGATGCTCTTCTTCAGTGGTATTCGCAATATGCTGATAACCGCAGCAGCCCCGGCGGCAGCGGCTTTTGTTGGGCTCGTGCTTCTGCCAAGAGCAGGCATCCCAGTGGACAAAACCCTGGCACTGGCGATCGCAATTGGTTTGCTGATCGTGTTGGTCTTCTTCCGTGACCGCAATACCTTGGTTACGATGGCAGGCCTACCGATCATCCTCATGGGCACGTTTGCGCTCATGCCGATCTTCGGCCTTTCGATTAACCTGATTACCCTATTGGCGCTTGCGCTATGTGTCGGTTTGGTGATCGACGACGCAATCGTTGTGCGCGAGAATATCTTCCGCCATACGCAACGCGGTGAGTCACCGCGCGTTGCCGCTAGTAAGGGTACCGCCGAAGTGGCACTCTCGGTATTGGCAATGACCTTCACAATTGTGGCGGTGTTTTTGCCGGTTACCTTCACCAGTGGCATCACTGGCATTATCTTTAAGTCCTTTGGCATCACGATTTCGGTTGCGATTTTGTTCTCACTTGGCGAAGCCTTCATGTTTGCTCCAATGCTCTCGGCTGCGCTGTTCCGCAGACAGAAGAAAAGCGCTACGCCGCTGGATGAGCAGCATACCCACACTGGCGATATCCAGCGTGCGGGGCTTGTGCTTGGTGACGATGCAAGTGATGAAGATCGATCACTGGTTCACGAGGCACAGGAAGATCCTGGCCAACTTGGGCGAATCTATGAGCGAGTACTAAGTGCCAGCCTCAAGAACATCTGGACACGCACGCTGGTGATTGGCGTCGCGATTGGCGTACTTTTCCTAAGTATCTTCGTAGCTAGTGGCCTCAAGTTTAGCTTCTTCCCACAAGAAGATTCGGGTGAGTTCCTGATTGGCTACGAACTAGCACCAGGCACCGCGCTGAATGAGACGGATCGCTATGCGCGCCAGCTAGAGCAGATTGTGCTCGCCGACCCGGAGGTTGAGGCGCTGATTACGACCGTTGGCTTCTCGGGTTCCCCTGAGCGAGCGGAATTCTTTGTACGGCTGAAGAAGGGCACCAAGACACCACCTGTCCAAGAACGACTACGCCCTCAGTTTGGTTTCTTACCAAACCTGACATTCGGCCTACCCGCAATTGGCGGTGCAGCCTCAACCGGTGTCAGTGGCCGCCAGTTGCAGGTTAGCTTACAAACCACCGATCCAGTGCCTAGCCTCGCTCCAGTGATTGATCTGACCAAGGCCCAGATGAGTACGATCAATGGAGTTGTCGATATCGACACAAACTACCGCCCTGGCAAACCTGAAATTCGCTTCTTGGCCGACCCAACTCGTATTGGTGATGTTGGTATCACCAACGACGACATCTCCGCATCGGTACGCGCCCTTATTAATGGTGACCGCGCGACGGTGCTACGCCAAAACGGCGTGGATACCGATGTGGTTGTACGATTACGCGCTGATGACCGCGCTAGCCCGGCATCACTCCAGAATATCTCGGTGCCAACCCGCAATGGCGTTATTCCACTAACCTCGCTTGGTACCGTTGAACTCGCTTCAGGCCCGACCACAATTAGCCGTTATGATAGGCTTAATCGTGTGCTGGTGGGCGCGAATTTGCAAGGCCGTAACCTGGCCGAAGTCACAACAGAACTACAGAAAAGCCTAAAGGCTGCCAATATACCCTCGTCTGTCGTTGTCAGCTTCGTCGGCCAGGCACAGCAGCAGCAGGAGAGCTTCGGCTCACTCATTCTAGCCATGCTGCTTTCGGTTACGTTTGTCTATATGGTATTGGCATCACAGTTTGGTTCTTTCACCCAGCCATTAGTGATCATGGTGGCGATGCCCTTCAGCTTCATTGGTGCCTTCCTGGCACTGCGGCTGGTAGGGCTGGATCTTGATATCACCGGAATGATTGGCCTGATCATGTTGCTTGGCCTGGTAGTCAAGAACTCGATCTTGCTGGTCGACTTTACTAACCGCCTGCGGCGCGCAGGGCTACCGAAACACGCCGCACTGGAACTGGCGGGTGCGGTTCGTCTGCGGCCGATCCTTATGACAACCATGGCGCTTGTGGCTGGCTCACTGCCGGTCGCAATGGGCATCCATATCGTCGGTACTGGCCAGGGTGGCGAATTCCGTAAGGGCCTCGCAACTGTACTGATCGGTGGGTTGCTGACATCCATGTTCCTGACATTACTGGTGGTTCCAACAGCTTATAGTCTGATGGAATCGCTTACCGAACGCGGTACACGTCTATTCCGTAAGTTCTTTGATCGTGAAGCTTTGGCCGATGAAGAGGCTGAAGACGAAGGAGATACGGAGAGTGGGGAACAAGGAGACAAGGAAACAACGAGACAAGGAGAGCGGGAGAGCACGCCCGTTTCGGCTCCTATTCCAGCTCCGGCTTCTGCACTCCAATACACAAGTGGTTCAACAGCTACCATCCAGAATCTACAACCTGGTGTACCTGTTGGCTCGCCTAATGCACAACCGACCCTTCCTAACCCACAATCTATTCGTCAATTCTCCAATGAGGAGTAGTATCTTGAAGCGCAGTATCATTCAAACGGGAATCGTGATCAGCATGGTCGCATTCACACTCGCAGCGTGTAGCCAACCCGCTACACCCGCTCCTACAGCCGTTGCTGTTCCTACAATCGTTATGCCAACGGCGGCAGCACCCGCAATTACACTGCCCGCGCAGACCACTCTGAACCTTGGGGTGACCGGCTCGGGCGAGATTAAGGCCGCGCAGGACGCCGATTTGGTCTTTATTGTCCAAGGCACTGTCGCAGATGTTATGGTGAAGGAAGGCGACATCGTCAAGAAAGGCGATTTATTGGCAATCCTTGACACACGTGCGCTTGATCAGCAACTCCAGCAAGGCGAAGCCCAAGTTGCGGCCGCCATGGCTGGGGAAGCAGCACTTACCGAAGATCCACGTGCACTGGATTTAGCGGCAGCACAGGCCGGAGTGACTCAGGCTCGGGCAGCGCTTGACGCGGTACGAGCTGGCCCTAAAAAGCAGGATATTGCCAGCGCTGAGGCAGCACTTGCCGCAGCACAGATTAACCTGCAGGCCACCCGCGACCGACTCTCACTTGGCAAAACCCAGGCAGAGCTCCAGATGCAGCAGGCAACCCAAACCCTCACACAAGCTCAGGCGCGCTATTCACAATCCAAATATAATTGGGAATATGCACAAAGCACTGGCAACGACCCGATCGTACCAGAAGTAACTAATGCAGCTGGCAAGAAATTCGCAAATAAGCTCAGTGATGGTCAGCTCGAGAACTATTACGCACAGTATATTCAAGCCGAGGCGGCCATGCGCCAGGCAGAGAAGGCGCTCGATCTGGCACGTATTGCGTTCGATAGTGCGCGCCAGGCCGAAATCACAGGCATTGCCGCCGCTGAGCAGCAGAGCCGCCAGGCGGAATTGGCTGTTGAGAAGCTGAAATTGCCACCTGATCGTGATCGCCTCGCAGCGGCACAAGCGGCAGTTGCACAGGCACAAGCCGCTGAGGGTCGCCTGGCCCCTGAGCCACGCGACTCGCAGAAAGCACAGGCCAAGGCTGCAATCGCCCAAGCACAGGCAGGCCTTGAGTTAGCCAAAATCAATCGTGAACGCGCAGAATTACGCGCCCCATTCGATGGTGTCATCGCGACAGTTAATGTCGATCCAGGCGATCCCTCTTCGACAGGCGCCCGCCCAGCGATACGGATCGTTGATGTGAGCGCACTTCATGTTGATGTTCAGTTGAGCGATGTCGATATTGGCAAAGTACAAATCGGCCAGCAGGCTCAGATACACAGCGATTCGGTACCAGGGAAAACCTTTACTGGAAGCATTGAGTATATTGCGCCAACCGCCACAAGCACCGGCAGCATCCGCACCTTCCTTGTGCGGGTGAGCCTTGATACACTTGAGGGCTTGCGGGCAGGAATGAATGCACGGGTAGAGATTCGCAGCTAGAATAGAACGATCAACGCCAAGACGCAAGGATGCAAAGACGCAAATTATACATCTCGGCGTCTTTGCATCTTTGCGCCTTGGCGTCTTGGCGTTAATAAAAGGCGTCAAAGCTAAGATTATGGTACCAACATGCCACACGAAACCAATCTGCTCGATCTTCACGGGCGCGTAGCAATTGTCACTGGTGCAGCACATGGATTTGGCCGCGCGATTAGCCTTCTGTTTGGACAGCAGGGAGCGGCAGTTTGGGCTGTTGATCGCCTGGCAGATGAACTTGAAGAAACGGCACAACTCGTTCATACAACTGGCCACATCTGCACTCCTGCCGCCTGTGATGTCACCGATTCGGCGGCAGTTCAAGCACTAGTGGAGCGCATTATTACCGAGGCGGGGCGGATCGACATTCTGGTGAATAATGCAGGTGGTGTGGTTGGCCAGATTGGGCAACCTGTAGAGAATGTGTCGGATGATGAGTGGGATGTGGTAGTGCGCACAAATCTCTCATCGGCATTTTATTGCATTCGGGCAGTTGCACCCACCATGAAAGCGCAACGCTTCGGGCGGATTATCAATATCTCTTCTGGGGCTGGCCGCTCATTCAGCCTTACTGGTATTCAAGCATATGCCAGCGCAAAGGCTGGCCAAATTGGCCTGACGCGCCAGATGGCCAAGGAATTAGGCGCATGGGGGATTACCGTAAACAATATCGCCCCTGGCTTTGTGCGATCCAACCCCGCTACTGAACGCCAATGGCACGCAATGGGCGTAGAACGCCAGCAGGCACTGGTGGAGGGATTGGCCTTAAAGCGGCTTGGCTCAGCCGAAGATATTGCCAGCGGGGTGCTGTTCTTCAGCTCGCCATTGGCCAACTGGATTACTGGGCAAACCATCAGCATTGATGGTGGCAGCCATATGCAGTAGAGGCTTGATGCTTATACATCACCTCGTATCCGGCCCTTATATTAGGTGTTGAAGCTTCAGCAATCAAGATAGTACATCCTACAACCTCACCACGCTCCATACCATCCTTGCGTAGTTTATGCTGCAGCATAATCAGTTAGTGCGCGCAACTGTGGCGGCTGAAAGCCAAGCACGATATCGTGGCGCGCCACCCCCGCTGCAATCAACTGCTCTGCAACATGATCTGGACTGTAATTTGCTTCAAGCCAGATCTTACCATCACGAATACGAAGATAAACGCCAATATCAAGCTGGCGTTGCCCATGTGTCCACCCTACAAACAGCAACATATAGTGGTCATGATCATGATCTGCAATAACCAATGTTTCAACCGCCGGATCAGTAGTAATAGATTCAGCCATATCAGTCAAAAGCGCAACAATGGTAGCGCGATATGCTTCTACTGCTGCCATACTTGTATCCTTTCCGTGACCAAATCAACAACCACAACATGAATCCCAAGTGTTTTCAAAACCCGACTTGCCGCGATATCTGAAAGCACATCATTGGCAGCATTAGTAGATACTGCAAGCCACACCTCACGATCTGGCTCGATATCGGCCATCCAAATACGATACGTTTGATACTGTCCAACAGCCTCCATGAATTCGCTCGAGGGCGAATCACCCAGAAAGCTCTTAATCTCCACAGCAATCTTACGCCCAGCGCGCTCCGCAGTGATAACCTGCTCCGCAAGGAGATCTACAAATCCATAAAGTCGTGCATTCGGCGGAAGGCGAAGCTGCGATTGCTCAGCGGTGATAACCCAACCGTCAATGATAAGCGCTCGTTTCACGACATCATGGATAATGTCCTTCGCTGACATGAATCTTCCTTTCGATTATTATACCTGTTATGTGGCAAAATCGGCTAGCCATTAGCTCCTTCACCATCGCTAGTCTACCTGATTACGGTTACAGTCGATTATAACACATATGTTCGCTTGTTAACAATACTGTACTCATAACCTGGTACGGTTCCGCACTATTGCAAGAACCAGAACTACCTGCACCTCAATTTGACAACCATCGCTGTATCGCATAGATTCGCTGGTACAAATAACGATAGCAAACCTATCTGGCTCGTAAAGCGAGATGCTATCTCCAACATTTCTTGGTTCTGCGAGGTGCTATGCTCAAGACAACTCCATTCCATACACGTACCGCCGCGCTCATGCAGGCCAATCAGTGGCGGCGCTGGGCTGGCTACACAGCTGCCAGTTCGTATGAGATGACTCACGACCGTGAGTATCTGGCGATTCGAAATGCCTGCGTTCTGATCGATGTCTCGCCGCTGTGCAAATATCAGATCACTGGTGCCGATGCGCTGCCCTTCCTTAATCGGCTGGTGACGCGTGAGGTTGGCAAAACCCCAATTGGTGGCATGCTCTACACACCCTGGTGCGATTCGCGCGGTAAGGTGATCGACGATGGGACGATTGCGCGGCTCGGCGAGAACAGCTACCGCCTGACATCCGCTGAGCCAAACCTGCGTTGGCTGGAAGATAATGCGCTTGGTATGCAGGTGCAGATCGAGGATGTGACCGAGCAGATCGCCTCACTTGCGCTCCAGGGCCCAAAATCGCGCGAACTGCTGATGACCCTCACTGACGCACCACTTGGCGATCTCAAATACTATCGCTTCTGCACCACAAGCATTGCCGGTGTGCCTGTGATGATCTCACGCACTGGCTATACTGGTGATCTAGGATTCGAGCTCTGGATGGACGCAAACCCAGCGAGCGCCGAGCGTGTCTGGGATGCACTGATCGAGGCTGGGCGCGCATTTGCGCTTCAGCCAGCTGGAATCTGGGCGCTTGATGTGGCACGTATCGAGGCTGGCCTGATTATGCTCGATGTCGATTACACCCCAGCCAACAAAGCCATGACCAATGCGCAAACGTCAACACCATTAGAACTTGGGTTGGAATGGGCTGTGAGCTGGAACAAGCGTAGCTTTGTTGGTCGCAAAGCGTTGTTGGCAGAAAAACAGCGCGGCGTGGCATCGGTTCTGGTTGGCCTAGAGATCGACCATCATGAGTTTGAGCGCCAGCACCACGCACTTGGCCTGATTGTTCCATACCCATTCATGGCATGGCGCTCGATTATTCCACTCCATGCGGATGGCAAGCAGGTTGGCTACTCAACCAGCGGAGTTTGGTCGCCCACACTCAAGCGCTATCTGGCGTTTGGCCATCTTCAACCAGCATATGTAGTGCCAGGTAGCACTGTAACCATCGATCTCGATATTGATCGCTTCCGGCGACCATTTTCGGCCAAGGTTACTAAGCTGCCATTCTTCAACCCCGCACGAAAGAAAGATACGTTATGAACACCCATCACTATGATGTGATTGTGATCGGCGGCGGCCATAATGGATTGGTCAATGCCGCCTATCTTGCCAAGGCTGGCAAGCGTGTACTGGTGTTGGAACGCCGCCACAAGGTGGGTGGAGCGACTGTAACCGAAGAGATCTACCCTGGCTTCAAGTTTCTGATTGCGTCATATCTGGTCAGCCTCTTGCGCCCGGAAGTGATCCACGAACTGGATTTGATGCGCCATGGGCTAGAGCTTATGCCACTCGAAAGCACGTTTTCACCGACGCTGGATGGCAACTATATTGCCGATTGGCCCGATCATGATGCAACCAAATACGAGATTGCACGCCATTCGAAGCGTGATGCTGAGGCCTATGATGAATATGCCCGCACCATGCGGCGTTTAGCGCTGGCGATTCGCCCGCTGCTAGGTATGATTCCACCCGACCCAACCTCACTTGCACCAAGAGATCTTGAAACAATGGCCAAAGTTGGTGGTGTGCTCGATCAGCTTCGCAAAGAAGATTTCTACCTGCTCGCGCGACTAATGACCATGAGCGCTGCTGATTTCCTTGATGAATGGTTTGAGTCGCCAGCACTCAAGGGTACGAAAACAACCAGTGGTATCATTGGCACCTTCCTTGGGCCACGTTCCCCAGGCACTGGTTATGTGCTTCTGCACCACTATTTAGGTGAAGTCGATGGGGTATTCCGTACTTGGGCCTTTGCGCGCGGTGGCACTGGTGCAGTCAGCCAGGCGATCGCCAGTGCAGCCCGTGAGGCTGGGGTTACTATTCAGGTGAATGCACCAGTAGCGCAGGTTCTGGTGAAGAATGGTGTTGCGAGTGGCGTGGCACTCGAGAATGGCGATGAATACACCGCCGATATTATTGTATCGAATGCTGATGCCAAACGTACATTCCTCAAGCTCGTCGAGCCGCAGCATCTACCAGATGAGTTTCTACACGATATTCGGCGTTTTCGGATTAGCAGCCCGGCATGTAAGGTGAACCTAGCACTCGATGGGTTGCCAACCTTCACGGCGATCCCTAAGGGCAAAGAGGCACTTTTGCGTGGTTCGATTGAGATTGCACCAAGTGTAGATTACCTCGAAAAGGCCTACGATGATGCCAAATATGGTGGCTGGGCACGCAAACCCTTTATGGATGCGCTGATCCCTTCGCTGCTTGACCCTGGTATGGCACCGCCTGGAAAGCATGTGATGTCGCTCTTCGTTCAGTATGCTTCATCTGATCTTGAGGGCGGCTGGAGCGAGCCAAAGAAGGCTGAATTCCTTGATGTTGTTGTTGATACTCTGGCGGAATATGCACCAGATTTGAAGAGCCTTATTCTGCATAAACATATTATGACGCCCTGGGATATTGAGCAGATGCTGGGCCTCACAGCTGGGCATATCTTCCATGGTGAATTAGCGCTACAGCAACTCTTCTTCCTACGCCCATCAGCACAGTGGTCGAACTACCGCACGCCGATTCGCAATCTGTATATGTGTGGTAGCAGCACGCATCCGGGCGGTTGTATCACTGGCGCGCCTGGCCGTAATGCCGCATTTGCCATATTGGAGGATCGCCCATGATCTGCTGTGTGTCAACGCTTGTGCCAATAGAGGTCGGGGAAGAATGCCTAAACGCAAAGGCGCAAAGACACAAAGACGCAGAACTGCATAAACGCAAAGGTATTCGTATATGATAACCTACAATACAATTATCCTCGGTTCTTCACCAAATGCCCTGACAGCGGCGGCCTATCTTGCGAAGGCTGGCAAGCAGGTGCTGGTGCTAGAGCCAACCGAATATATCGGTGGCGTAACAGCAACCACCGAATTCGCGAATGGATTTCGTGCAGATATCGGCCTCACAAGCGGTCGGCTCGATTCCAGTATTGCGCGCGATCTTCAAGTTGAAGATCATGGTCTGGTGCCAATTGAGCGTAACAGTATCACAAGCCTGTTGCCCGATCAGCAGAGCTTTACGCTTTCGAGCGACCGTGCGATGGCGGTGGATGCAATTCGGCGGTTTGCGCCAAACGATGCGGAACGCTACTTGCCGTTTATGCAGCTATTGGATCTGGCCAGCGATCTGTTGCGGAGCGCGTACAGTATGGTTCCACCCGCCGCACATCATCCCGATTCGCGTGAGCTTGCACAACTTATGAGCCTGGTTGCGCAGATGCGTGGGTTTGGCCGCCGTGAGATGACAGAGGTCATGCGGCTGTTAGTGATGTCGGCGCGCGATTTACTCGATGAGTGGTTTGAACATCCCGCGCTAAAGGGCTTACTAGCCAGCACCGCGATCCGTGGGCTGACACAAGGCCCATTTTCGGGCGGCACAACCTTTAACCTCCTGCATCATCAGGCGATCGGTGATGGCTATTTCCGTAGCACGGCGCGTGGTGGCTTAGGGGCGATCAGCCAGGCACTTGCAACTGCGGCACAGGCATATGGCGCGACGATTCGTACCAGCAGCGGCGCATTGCGGGTGCTAGTAGCCGATGGCATCGCAAGTGGTGTTCGGCTCGCGAGTGGTGAGGAGATCAGCGCAAGCCGGATTATCTCTGATTATGATGCACGCCACACCTTTACCCAACTTGTAGCACCACCCGAGCTAGAGCCAGAGTTTAACCGTGCGGTGCAGCATATTCACTACAATGGCTCAGTTGCACACATTAACTTGGCGCTCCGCGAATTACCCAGGTTTGTTGGTCTCGATACGTCGGCGCTCCAGGGAACACTGGTGATCGCCCCAAGCCTAGCCTACTTGGAACGCGCATTTGATAACGCAAAATATGGCCAGTTGTCCGAACAACCCTATCTTGAGGCCAGCATCCCAAGCCTGGCAGATCCATCGCTGGCACCTGCTGGACAGCATGTTCTCTCGATCTGGGTGCAATATGTGCCGTATCGGGGCAAGATCGCTGCAGAACGAGTGCTCGAGGTAGCACTTAACCAACTTAGTAACTATGCGCCAAACCTACGCGGCTTGGTGATTGCTAGCCAGGTGCGTACACCAGCCGATTATGCGACACAATTCGATCTCAGCGAGGGGCATCTATATGGCGGCGAAATGACCTTAGCACAGGCCTTCTTCTTACGGCCAATCCCTGGCTTTGCACAGTATCATACGCCAATTGGCGGCCTAGATTTGTGTGGTGCCGCAACGCATCCAGGTGGCGGGATCAGTGGTCTAGCTGGGAAGCACATGTGGCGCGATAGTTAAGCGCAAAGCGTTTGAGCGCATAACGCAAGGAGAGCGAAACGCAAAGGCGCTCTTGAATAATTCACCACAGAGGCACAGAGAGCACAGATGCTGCGCTAATTCCTAAAACTCTGTGTCTCTGTGCCTCTGTGGTAACCAATACAACGTTTTTAGCCCTCCACCACCAGTACAGCCAGTGTACGCGGCCCATGCACGCCCTCGACGCGATTCAGTTCAATATCGGAGGTTGCTGATGGGCCAGAGATCAGCGTGAGCGGTCGGCGTTCGGTTCGCACGATTGGCTCCAGTTGAGCAATGGCTTCTGGTACCAGATCGACAATCTGTTCGGCACGAACAACACACAAATGGTAATCGGGTAACAACGAGATTGCCCGCCGCCCTTGGGTTGGTCCACTATCCAGGATGATTGTGCCGGTTTGGGCGATCGCCAGTGCGCAACCAGTGAGAACGCCATCGCTCTGATCAAGCTCCGCGTTGGTTAGGCCTTCGTCGCGCAGAAGCTCAATACCTGCTGGCTCCCATGCGGCTGGGAGATCCGTTGGCACGACAATCCGATGTGCGCCGCGTTCCGCACACGCTTCAGCAATTGCGCTCGCCAGTTCAGCCTCGGTAATGCGGCGCACAATCGCCTTATAATCAATCAGCCGGTCGATAAAGCGTTCAATCAATTCTTCACGCACCTGGCTGCCAACCCGCCGATACCCACCGGCAACAACCACATCCTCCGGTCGTTCACGTTGCGGCACATCGCGTAATGCCGAACGGACATGGCTCATGATCTTGTTCAATGGCGTCAATGGGCGTGTACTCGCGATTGGCGCAGACAGGCTAGGCGGCTGCGGGCCACGATCAGGGATGGCTGGTTGTGCGGGCAGCTCGCTCCGACTCACTGCCGGTGATGATACCGTGCCACGCTCGGCGGCCCACCACTCACGAAATGTCTGCTGCGGCACCGCAGGCATATCGCGCGTAGCCGTCCAGCCTGCCAACATACCGGGCAGCCAGGTGATCTGGCCATCATGGGCAAGCGGGAATTGGCCGATTTTCGCGAGTTGTTGCGCTTGTTCATAGCGGGTACGGCTACCAAAAATCATTGCGAGGCTTTTGAAGGCGACATTCTCAGGATCGAATGTTGCCCGCAGTAAGCCATGATCCTGCTTCTGGCGAACAACCTCACCGCGCAGATGGATCAGCACCTCGGGGATATTGATCTTTACCGGGCAGACATCGTAACA
>JANLSE010000604.1:0-5439 GCA_031362265.1 Roseiflexaceae bacterium | reverse complement strand
CGCCATTCCTACGATTATTCCACAGGCAGTAGCAGAAATCGTGATTGCTGCTATTTTGACACCGCTGGTTGCACGTGGTGTAAACCTTGTGCGCTCAGGACGAACAACGGCTACAGATACAACCCCACGCGATAAGTCGTCATTCTAACGAGGTTCTTATGCTGGCACTCTGATTGGGTTGAAGTATGGAATGTCAAAACCCGATTAGAGTGCCAGCATACCATGGAGTCCTATTATTTAGGCCAGGGTATAGGCAGGGTTGTATGGCGAATCCAATGCTCATACCCGCGCTACATCGCGTTAGGCCACTTGTTCCACCACTTGCATTGCTTGGATTTTTGTTGATTTTTTTGGTCATGTCATCCTCAGTGGGCGCATCCTGAGCGCCTCGGACATGATTTTCGCAACACCATTATTTACCAGCAATCCTTATGGTAAACTCATAATCTCTGCTGGTATTGCTAACTGTTGGTTTGATAACAGAATTTCTTCATGGTGTGACAAACAATGCTGACAACGACTGATCTCTCGTTTGCCTACAATGCTGGAAGCCCTGATGCGATCACTGCGCTTAGTGCGGTGAATTTGGTTGTGCAACCGGGCGAACTCGTTGCGGTGATTGGCCATAATGGCAGCGGCAAGAGTACGCTTGCCAAGCTACTCTCGGCAACCATGCTGCCAACAAGTGGCTCAATTTTGGTTGATGATATTCCATGTGATGCCGTGAATGTATGGGAAATTCGGCGGCGTGTGGGGCTGGTGTTCCAACGCCCGGATGACCAACTCGTCGCGAATACGGTGATCGATGATATTGCGTTTGGCCCGGAGAATCTTGGCCTGCCACGTGAAGAAATTGAGCGGCGTGTCCATGAGATTATGGGTCTGCTTGGGATCGCTCAACTGGCACATACCCAGATCAGTGAGCTTTCTGGCGGCGAGAAGCAGCGTGTGGCAATCGCTGGTGTTCTGGCTATGCAACCCGCCTATGTCATACTGGATGAGCCAACCACAATGATTGCTCCTGCGCTAGCACGGCAACTGTTGGAGATTATTCGCCAACTACGTGATCAAGTTGGCCTAGCGGTGATTCATATTACGCATTTTATGCACGAGTTAGTAGGATTTGATCGGGTTGTTGTGATGGATGCTGGCCGCATTATTATGCAGGGTACTCCACGCGAGGTGTTTGCACGTGCTGCTGAGCTACGTGAAGTAGGGCTGAACATCCCGCTGGTGACAGAACTTGGCCAGCGTTTACGCGTACGTGGTATGGATCTACCCGAGGCAATCTTAACGGTTACGGAGCTGCGTGAAGGGCTGGCACACAGCGCACAACGCACAGCGCACAACGCACAACAATCAGCTCAGGCAACAAATGTACTTGCCGATGGTGCAGCACCAAATGGCGATCAAGACGCAGCTATTCCTACGCCTGTCGCTGGTTCTGCTGATGCAACAGTGCTGATTGAGACCCGTGACCTACGCTACACATATATGGCTGGAACGCCACTCGCACAACAGGCTTTGCGTGGTGTCTCGTGCGTTGTATATGAAGGTGAAACACTCGCGTTGTTGGGTGGGACACAGGCGGGTAAAAGCACGCTGATTGAATTTTTTAATGCTTTGCGTAAGCCTAAGCCTGGGCAGCTGTTGTTCGAAGGTCGTGATGTGACAGAGAAGGGGTATGATCTTGGCGCACTACGCCAGGCGGTTGGAATTGTCTTTCAGCAGCCCGAAAGCCAACTCTTTGAGGATACGGTAGGGAAGGATGTATCATTTGCACCGCGCCGCAAAGGGTCACCGCCCGCCGAATCGCGTGCATTGGTCGAAAAATCCCTCAATCTTGTTGGCTTGGATTATGAGACCTATCGGTTGCGCTATATCTACGCACTCAGCGGTGGCCAGAAGCGGCGCGTTGCATTGGCTGGGATTCTGGCATCGGAGCCACGAATGTTGATCCTGGATGAACCAGTGGCCGGGCTTGACCCACGTGGGCGCCGTGAATTGGCAGCACTGATCGCTGATCTCACCAAGCGGCTCGGGCTGACCGTGGTACTGGTAGGGAATGCAATTGATGAGCTTGCCGAGCTTGCCGATCGTGCGATCGTTCTGCATGCCGGGCAGGTCGCCATGGAAGGTACGCTTCAGGAGTTACTCCAGCATGCCGATGAGCTACACGCGCTCGGCCTGGAGTTGAGCGAACCGGCTGAGATTGCGCGTTCACTGCGCACCCTATTCCCGATGCTGCCAACCGATGTTCTGCATCTCGATCAATTGGAGCATGCCCTGGTGGAAGCGATGAAGCTGTGAAGCGCAGAGCATTGGGGCGATGGAACGATGGAGCGGAAAGCGATGAAGCATTGGAGCATTGGAGCATTGAAGCAGTAGAACACTGGAGCGCCACTTTGTCTCCTTGTCTCCTTGCCTTTTGCTGGTCTGGCTGTTATGTTCAATTCTGAGGTTTTGCTATGGCAATTGAGTTTTCGCGTGATGTAACATTTGGCCAGTATTTGGATCTTGGTTCGCCAATTCATCGGCTTGATCCACGTGCGAAGATTATTGCGACTGGCGCGCTGATGTTTGCGACCTTGGCCGCACGTACCTTTCAGGCGCTTATACCGGTGATAATCGTTCTGATACTTGTTCAGGCCATCTCGCGAATTCCAATCGGCTATGCACTGCGTGGCATGCGCTTATTGTTCGCTACAACCACATTTCTGTTTATCTTCCAAGTGCTATTTTTTCCTGCACCACCTGATGCCTACTGGCAATGGGGTATTATCTCGATTTCATGGCAAGGGATTATACAAGGTGGGGTAACGCTACTACGGATCTTGTTGCTGTATTATCTGACAACAACGCTTATGTTTACGACATCATTGGTTGATCTGGCCGATGGTACTGAGGTGATGCTCGATCCACTTAAACGAGTGCGTGTACCTGTTAATGAGCTTGTGATGACGATGATTATTGCACTCAAATTCGTTCCATTGTTAGTTGCAGAGCTTGAGCGGCTTGTGAAGGCGCAGGCAGCGCGTGGTGATCGATTTGATCAGGGCGGGCCAATTCAGCGTGCGCGCAAAGTTGGTGCATTGTTGGTGCCATTATTTGTTGGCGCGTTAGCTCGTGCAGAGGTACTCACAACTGCCATGAATGCGCGTTGCTATCGTGGTGGGCAAGGCCGTACAAAACGGCGTGTACTAACCTCGCGCCTGGTTGATGTTATTGCGGTAGCGCTGGCGATTATAGCAGCACTTGCAGCACGCTATCTAAGCATTTAAGCGCAGAGCGCAGAGCGCAAAGCGCAAGAGCGCTATACGTAGCAGATGATTCTCTCTCGTTCAGGGTGTTGTACAGTGCATCAATAGGGATTATGCGCTATGCGTTATGCGCTCTATTGTTCCATCGTTCCTGAGGCTCATGATGACATCAACAACCATTTCTGCGCTTGCGTATCTTGACACTCCGGCCATGCTGGATTTTCTTGCACAGTTGGTGCGGACACCAAGTGTGTATGTGCCGGGCGTGGTAGGCGCAAATGAAGAGGCAGCTGCACGCCTTGTCTTTGATTTGCTTGAATCATGGGGTCTGCATCCGCGCTGGGAATGGGTTGCAGCGGGTCGCCCGAATGTGATCTGTGATCTGGTTGGCTCATATGGAGATGGCCCACTCTTGCTGTTCGAGGGTCATACCGATGTTGTAACACCAGGTGATCTGGCGATGTGGGAGCACGACCCATTTAGTGCACAGATTGTTGGCGGGCGCATGTATGGGCGTGGTACTGCCGATATGAAGGCGGGTGTGGCAGCCATGCTGTACTCTGTGCGTGCGATTCAGTTGGCGGGTGCCGCATTTCGCGGATGTATTCGCCTGTTGGTGCCGGTGGATGAGGAAGGCCTCATGCTCGGTATCAAACATATAGTAGCATCGGGCCATGCCACCGGTGCTGCAGGTGCGATTATATGCGAGCCTGAGGAGCGCGAGGTGTGCCTGGCCTCGAAAGGCGCGTTGCGCTTGCGCTTACTTTCCTATGGCCGGATTGCACATGGCGCAATGCCAGAAGAGGGGATCAATGCGCTTGCAGGCATGGTGCGGTTGTTGGCACGCTTACTGGCATTAGAAACCGAATTGCAACAGATTCATGGAGTGCATGCACTACTGGGTAAACCATACATCAGCCCAACAATTGCGCGTGCACCACTGAATGGCGATACCAGCCAGCTCAATTGTTTGCCTGACCAATGTGATGCCTACCTGGATATTCGCACAATCCCGGCGATTCGGCATGCGGATCTGATTGCGCGAATCCAGAGTGAAATGCATACTGTGTGCGAAACGTTTCCGGCGTATCGTTTCGATCTGGAGGTGATTGACGACCGACCGGCTGTTGAGATAGCGGCCAATCACCCCCTCGTGACAGCGCTGGTTGCTGGGCACACAGCAGTTTATGAAGCAGTGCCAGCCTGGGGCGGAGTGCCTGGCTCAACTGATGGAACGATTTTGGCGCGCGATGCTGGAGTGCCAGTTGTGGTATATGGGCCGGGCCACAAGCGTATTCCCCACCAACCAAATGAATTCGTGGAACTGGATGAGGTTGTTCGTGCGGCCAAGGTTTACATACGAGCGGCACTACAGTTTTTGGCAGAATGATCGTGCATTTCATTTGAACCACAGAGACATAGAGATATAGAGATAGGGCATGCAATTAATATCAGTGTATAACCCCAATACCTTCGCCAATTAACCCGTGAGCGAGTCCACGGGGAGCGGATGGATACGCCCAAGTCCCGTGACCTGCGCCAGGAGCCGACGCAATAAACCCGGCTCTGGCTTTTCCGGAAGGAGTTTTAACACTTCTTCCGCATAGGAAAGCCCACGGTAGTGGGTTTTGAGATCCAGCACGCTGGCGTTCGGGTTACTCCTATGGCGATCCCGCACGAGGCGACGACTCAGGTTGACCATGAAGAAGGCCAGGTTCATGGCGTTCGTAACAGCAGCTTCTTTCACCACCATGAAGTCCTCCAGACCCCAGTATTGTTTCGCATCACGGAAGGTAAATTCGATTTGGAACCGCAATTGATAATCGTCGCGCAGTTCATCCCAGGCCAGCGTGCGGTCGCTGCTGAACAGAGAGACATGGGCGTGTTTGCCCGTGATCTGCTGGCGCTTGACGATCACGACGACATTCAGGGGTTGGTCAAAGGTTTCGTGCCGCGCCTCGACCTGATAGATGCGCGTCTCAATCGTGTCTTCCACCGTGGTGTGCTTCAGGAAGTGTTCTGGGATGGCCGTCGGGTCGATTCGCTCCCCGTAGATCCGACGCGGGCCGCGTCCGGCATACGCACCGTCATAGGGATAGAAGAGCGCCGAGTCGCTGCGCAGCTTGGAGATCAGCTGCAAGCCCAGACGGCGCGCCATCAACACGGCATTCTGGTTGCC
>JANLSE010000470.1:0-5240 GCA_031362265.1 Roseiflexaceae bacterium | reverse complement strand
GCACGCAGGGCATCATCAATGTCGTGGTTAATATACGCAACTGAGTCGGCATTTTTGTTGTTCTGGCCTTCAAGTGTGCTGGCAACCCCCCATGCGGTGGCCATAATATCGCGGCGTGCCTTGGAGTGCAGATAAATGCCTTCGCGTACGGCATATGTCAGGTTGAGGCCTTCACCATCTTTCTCGATTACCTCAACGATGCGGCGGCTCTGTTCGTTATGGCGGAAGGAATACCCTTGCGCGTGGGAAAGGGCCGATTCGCCAGCGTGGCCAAAGGGCGCATGACCAATATCGTGCCCGAGGCCAATCGCTTCAACTAAATCTTCATTTAAGCAGAGGCTGCGCGCAACCGTCCGCGCGATCTGTGTCACTTCGAGGGTGTGGGTCAGGCGGGTCCGATAATGATCGCCAAGCGGAGCGATAAAGACTTGCGTTTTATGTTTCAGCCGGCGAAAGGGCTTCGAATGTAAAATTCTATCACGGTCGCGCTGGAATGTTGTGCGAACCGGCGATTCCGCTTCACTTCGTTCGCGTTGGGCAGTGTGGCTGAAAGCAGCTAGTGGTGAGAGATTGCGCTGTTCGGCCCGTTCCTGTCGATCGCGGATGGTTGTGTGTGCAGGGTGAACATCGGCCATGGCTCTGTCCCCTAGCTTACCGATAGTGGCTGTGGGTTCGATTGGACTTCAGGGCTGCTAGGATGTAATGCACGATGAAATGCGATCATGATCGCTGCTATCACTTGAATAATAACAATTACCTGGAAGTAAATAACATGGCCTGCGGCATTTGAAAGCTGTTGAGCTTGCTCTGTTGCGAGGAAGCAATCGCTGAGGCTAAAACCCCCACTGACAATTGTACACGATTCATAGCGCTGAGCAACAAACGGCGAAAAGAAGTAGAGCGTGAAACAGACAAAGGCGGCCCACCAACGTTCGGTTTTCCGTGCCAAAAACCAGCCAATAAAGAGTGCGAATGGAGTAGCAAAGATGACCCAAACAAGCGGCCGAAACTGATTTGGATCATAGGGTGGGCTGGTAAGGCTTCGATTGTACGTTGCCCAGGCCGCACCAGCAAGTGAGGCAGCAATAAGCAGAATCAGGGTACGAATATCGATTCGTAGGCGTGCCATCCGTAACTTCCTCCAGTTTGGATTATGTCTGCATTATAGCACAATCGGTCGATAACGGGCGTTTGAGATAAACGAAAATGCTATCAAAACGGTACTAAATGCGATCGACCTTGCCAATATGCGCTGCAAATCAAACACCGCTGTATACTGGAAGCCCAGTGTACAGCGGTGTTGAGAATAATTAGATGGATTTAGCCGAAGAAATTACGGTTCTTGGCAGTGTAGACAGTCCATTGTTCTGGCACAGAATCGTCGGCGAAGATCGCCTCTACCGGGCACTCTGGCTCACATGCGCCACAATCGATACACTCGTCAGGATTAATGTAATATTGGTCTTCCCCTTCGTAAATACAATCGACAGGGCAGACCGCGACACAAGATGCGTCCTTGGTGCCGATACACGGCTCGGTAATGACGTAGGCCATTTGGCGAATTCTCCTTGCAGTAGTCTGGAATAAAACCACTATTGCATCATACCACTGCAAAGAGAAAGTGTATGCGACTTTTGTACCATAAAGGACAGATGACGCAAATGCTGAATGGCACAACCTAGCGGATGTAGCGGCCCATATAACGATTAGCTGTTGAACCAGCTTCGACACCGAAACACATATAACAGCATGTATCTTGGTCTATGGCCGGAAGGTGTACCCAATATTGCGGACTGTCAGCAGGTGGCGTGGTTCTTGGGCATTTTCTTCCAGCTTGGTGCGGAGCCGCCAAATAGAAGTTGCCACAATACTTCGTGCCTGACGACCAGCATAACTCCAGACATGGTTAACGATTTGGCCAGTAGGGCAGACTTGACCAGCGCGCTTAAAGAGCAGCCCGAGCAGATGGGTCTCGCGTGGCGTTAGGTCAATCGATTCACCACGCGCTGTCTTACAGACCTGCAGCGCTGGGTCGAGCGTCCAGCCATCGAGAGCAATTGGTGTAATCGGAGGGCGTCGTGCGCGCTCTGCGCGGCCAAGCACTGCTCGTACACGTGCTAAGATTTCGGGTGGTGCACAGCGTTTGCTCATGTAGTCGTCCGCACCATTCTGTAGCCCATGGATCCGATCATCAGTTTGGGCACGAGTACTGAGAAAGACAATCGGCACATCAGATGCGCGTCGAATGCGGCGACAAACCTCATATCCATCTTGGTCTTTCAGTACCGAGTCAAGCATGATGAGGTCCGGCGTCTGCGCAGAGCTAACCATTCGCAGTGCAGCTCGACCATCCTCTGCCTGACTGACATGGTAGCGGGCCTGTTCGAGTAGTTCAGCCGTCTGCAATAAGCTCGTGCGGTCACTGTCTACAATCAGGATGTGTGGCATGGTGGTTACTCCTCCTAGTGAATTATTGCTCCGGTTTGATGCGCCGCTCAGTTTGATCCGAGTTAACGTCTTTAACTAATTCCTAACTTATTTATACTATGACGCACTGCGTTGAGTCTCGCTTTTGCTACTCTTCTGTTGCTCAACACCTACCCTACAGCACGCATATGGCATCACTGTCCTGATACCAACGTTGTGACCTAATAGTAATTCCCATGTTACAGTGGCATATATTCTCAGG
Organism: Roseiflexaceae bacterium; assembly: GCA_031362265.1. Lineage (GTDB taxonomy): Bacteria > Chloroflexota > Chloroflexia > Chloroflexales > Roseiflexaceae > JANLSE01. The sequence goes on along the minus strand of JANLSE010000470.1, from coordinate 2,551 downwards.
TTACAAGTTATAAATAGGTTAAAATGCTTTAAAAATGGTGAAATTGGGCAGTGGGGTATCGTTTTTGGGCATGACGCAACAGACGCGGAGACGCATGGTTTGGTAGCGTCTCCGCGTCTGTTACACGGTAGTATTACGTGGTATTAATTAGGTCGATTTGTTTAGGAGTATGTTCACCAGCACGAAATCAGGGCTATATCGCGCATGCTTGCCAAGCCAGGAATTGAGCGAATGACAACCGGGGCGGCATTGACAACCAATGCGGCAGTTGCTTGATCGCCTTGGAATCCACCGGCAATCGTCATATGGATGGGTGGATCACCATCAATAGTGATAGTATCCTGTGGTTCGGGTGCTCCTACATACATGTGTAGTTCCAGATGCAGCACTTCGCGGCCATTAATCAGGCCACGTGCCACCTGGCGTACGCCTGCAACCTGGCCTGCTTCTACCTTAACATAGGGTGTCTCGATCCGATCCTCAGCAATCATTGGTTCGATCAAATCGCTACTATGGGTCAGGTGCCAGCCAAGGCCAGTTGCAAGCATATGAAGCGATTCAGGTAACCCGACATGGCGAACACTACCATCAGCAACTTTAGCGGCAAACTGTTCGGTGGTTAGCCCTGCACCAACCTTACGCTGCAATGGGCCACGGCGTTTAGCGGCATCGACAATGCGTAGTACACGAATTGCTCGAACGACTGCGCAAGGTGCTGTTAGCATAAGTGGCAGTGCATCCATGGCATAGCCAGGGTTAATGCCTGCACCGAGCAGGGTTACGCCTGCGCGACGTGCCAGCGCATCAAGGTTGGCGGCCAGTTGTGGCTGCGCAGTCCATGGGAACGCTAATTCCTCGCAGGTCGAAACGACATTCGCGCCCGCTTCGGCAGCTTCTTGCAGTTGAGGCGCCACACGCGCAAGCGATGATCCGGTTGCGTGAAGGACAATATCGGGGCGGGTTGCAGCAAGTACTGCGCGTGCATCGGGGCTCACATATACACCAATTGCTTCCATATTCACCAGTGTGCCCAGATCCTGCCCCGTCTTTTGTGGATCAATATCAATTGCTCCAACAACCTGGAGTCCTGGGCGAGCAAGCGCTAGTCGTGCGATTCCAAGCCCAATTGGACCAAGACCATAACAAACCGCACGGATTGCCATGCATGCCTCTCTTCAACTGATAGTGCGATACAAGCGAGCCATGTTATAATAGCGCGCCATCTCGGTTGCGTCAACGATGAATCATGTCATACTATCAATGAAAGTGCTCACAGCTAATTCATGACACGAATTCTTATTCTTGATGATGATTTGCTTCTTCTCGCACGTTTGGCAACTCAGCTCGAAGAGCAGGGCTACCAAGTTTCGCGGGCAAGTGATGTCCGCCAGGCCGAGCATCTTGCGATGGAGCAGACGCCAGATATCCTTCTGTTGGATGTTGCTACACAACAGGGTGCTGGTTGGCAGATCCTGGAGCGCTATGGCTCACGCTTGCCAGTCATTGTGATCAGCGGCCAGGGTTTGGAAGAAGATGTTGTGCGCGGGCTGGATCTCGGTGCAGCCGATTTCCTCACCAAGCCGTTTCGGAGCGCCGAATTACTGGCACGGCTTCGGCGTGTTCAGCGTACGGCTGGTTTAGCACAGACAGCGGAATCGTCCACTGGTGCGACACCTTCGGTCAGCGACCCAGTTGATCGCTTGCGGCGTGCGAGCGTTGAGCAACAACGGCCGGTAGATGCCGATCTACGCCCGCGCACAAAGCCAATCCTTGGTGAGCAGTCGCTAGAATCGAGGCCAGCCCGTCGCCGCCGCGAAGAGGATGAACCCTCGGTATTTATGACACCTGAGGAAGAACAGCAGCTTTTTGCCCAATCGGAAGCAGCTGCGGAGGATCTGCCAATTGCTGAGGCTACACAGTTTGCCCTGGGCCAGCGGTTACGTGCCGCGCGGCAGCGCCGCCAAATCACCTTAGTTCAAGCAGAACTTGATACCAAATTGCGAATGTATTATATTCAGGCGATGGAGGAGGAAAAATTCGCGCTCCTGCCTGCAGGCCCAGCTAGCGAAGACATGCTGCGCCGCTATGCAATCTATCTAGGGTTGGATCTGACTGAGGCGCTTGAGGAATATCGTAGCCGCCATTTTCATGCGCCAATCATACCGCCTCCAGCGCTTGGAGGATATCTACCAGTACGTCAGATCCCGCGCTGGCTGACAAGCTTGGTCGCAATTGTGTTAGCACTCGCGATTGGTTTGGGCGTGCTTTGGGCCGTTGACCCGCGTGGGATGGCAACCCTGGCCGGGCGTGCGCGCGGACTTATTATTGCGCCTACCGCTACACTGGTGCCCTCAGCAACGCCAGTGCCAACCGTAACACTTACTCCAGCAGCGCTGCCAACTGCAACAGCCACCCCAAGCCCAACCGCAACGGCTACCGCAACAGCCACCGCAAGCCCTACACCCACACTAGAGCTTACCTTAACAGCTACTCCGCGTCGCTAGTTTGGATAGCTTCGCTCGTTTCAACAGGGTCGCTGGGTTCGGTTGCT
>JANLSE010000448.1:0-4255 GCA_031362265.1 Roseiflexaceae bacterium | reverse complement strand
GGTGCATCGCTGCCAGATAGGTTCGTCGTATCTGAATCGTCATTCGTAGGCCATCCTGCATGATTCCCCCAGTAACATTTTCTTTTGAGGGAACCATGATACGTTCGGTAACATTTTACGTGATGGAATACGGTGTATTGCACTCCTTGTTAACGTATGGTACCATGCTGTGTAGAAACATTTGGCCACCACCTCACAAGGAGGCCAATCATAAACCAACTTCGCTCCCTAAGTCTCATCATTCTTACACTTTGGCTCGCTGCGTGTGGCAGGCCAGATAGCGGAGCCGTACCCCTATCCACCATACAGCCAAATGGCCCAACCGTTGAGCAACTAGTACGCAATCCACCATCAGCGCAACAAAAAATCGAGATTACTGCGTATGCAGTAAAAATCGGAAACGGGCGAATCACAGAGCGACCGAATATGTGTCCAGTGTATGGGCCAATTCTCACCGACATTCCCATCCCTGCATCGTCCCGTGCGCTGAATGGGATACTCTCAACGCATCCAGAGCATATTCCCGCGCTAATAGCTGTAAGCCAGGAAGAATTGCCACACCATGGACGTTTTGCAGGGCATTTTGGTGATGAGCGTTTTGCAGCGTGCATGAATGCTGCACAAATCTTTGTGGTTGATGCAGTACTGCAAGTATTTGAGCAAAATCCCCCGGATTATTTGCAAATCCCAGATGAAGTCGCTGGTACCGATACCTGGCAACGTTACCGCGATGATGCAAGAGGCTTTAGCTTTGCGTACCCGCCGGACTGGCTGATTGAGCCGACGAAAGATGACCAAGGCTTGCCGATTATTACGCTACGATCACCACAGTTTCGGCAATATCCGATCCAGTTGCACATCGTTAAAGGGGAAACCTATCTCGACTCACATGATGTTGAACATTCGCCACCACTTGTACGTGGCGGTTCTCCATTGCAACAGACTAATATTGATGGTGCTCGCCGTGTTGCTTCGCAAGGCATGTGGCCAATAATTGTGGGGCAATTACACGAAGGATCACGATTGGCAGCTGTGTTTACTGGCGGCGGTTATACCTATGATTTCAGCCTAACCTACAGCTATCTTACGCCGCAACCAGTGCTTGACACCTTGGCAGTCATGGTTGCAGGATTTCGGCTGGATAAGCCACCACAGCCAACACCAATAACCGTTGCACAGACGATAGACCAATCTCGCACCTATCTAAATAAAGACGCGGCTATTGGGCGGGTGCAACAACTTTTACAGCCAAACTTCCCAGATAGTGATATGGAGATTGTCAGGGCACAGTTGATCTCAGAGCGGGAATCGCTAGCAATACAGAATTGTCTCTATCAAGGGCATCCGGGTGCGCTCTGGGATATTGCTATACGTGGGCAGCGCGATGGATATTGGTTGCCTGTTCGCATTGTATTGCATGGAGCATCAGGCGAAATGCTCTGTATTGATTCAAGCCCACCTGAAACAGTCGATGGAAAGCCCTTCACACCAGAGATTCCTACCGAAATTGTCCCAGATCCATCCACCGCACTAACACCCGGCATCACACCCGTTGTCACTCCAGAACCAATATCGACATCAGCGCAACCAATCCAGGATGGCATACCTACACCTACGATTGCCGTTCCCGCAGCACCATAGGTAGCTTGTACACGATACTGCGCCCGAAGAGTATACGCTATTCCTCGGGCGTTTTGCCATGTATTGCGCCCCACATCTACACTGGACATCAGCTTATGTAGGACAAAATACTTGCATCTCTGCGTTCTTGCGTTTTGCGCTCTGCGCTCTTGCATTTTGCGCTCTACGCTCTGCGCTTTGCACTCTGCGCTCTTGCGCTCCTCACAGCCCCGCCGCCTCTTTCTCGATCTGCGCGATCAGCACTTGGTCATCGCCAACTAGGGCATCACGCTCGATGCGTAGCCTGTAGCGCAGCGCAGCCAGCAGGGCGGCTCGCCGTGGGCCAGCTGGCTCATTCTTGGCACGCTCCAGGCGGCCGCGCAGATCGGCAAGAATGGCCGATGCCCCGACATCGGCGGCGAGTGTATTACGCGGCGCTCCGGCAAGGCGGGTGCCAAGATTTCCACCGGGAAGTGGCTTTTCGAGTAGGAGCGATGTCAGCGCGGCCGCACCTCGTTTGGAAAGGTGCTGGTTGCCATTACCACATTTTGGCGATTGAATACAGGCTGGGCAACCTTCGAGGCAGTTACATTCCATGAGCAGGCTACGCGTCTGCGCCCACCATAATTCGGCTTGTTCATAGCCAACCTGGGAAATCCCAACACCACCTGGCACACCGTCGTACACAAAGATTGTCGCCATGCCCGTCTGCGGGTGCAGATCCATTGAGAGGCCGCCAATATCGGCGCGATCACACTGTGCGAAGAGTGGCAAGAGCCCGATACAGGCATGTTCCATGGCGTGCAGCGCATCGACCAACTCATCGCAATGCTGCTCAGCCTGGGTACCAACTGCCTCAGGCACGGTCCACCAGACAGCAATGGTACGAAACGTTTGCGGGGGCAGCTTGAGATCGTGCTCACTCAGCACGGTTTCGCTATAGTGCTCCTTGCGACGGTACCCGATCACCTGGCGCGTCACCTCAACCACACCAACATGTAGAAACGCCGGGCCGAGGCGGCGCTGCTCGCGCACACGCTCAATCCGAATACTGGTCTCCTCACGTGTCTGGGTGTAATAGCCAGCATGGGATCGCTTGGCGAGGGCGCGCTTCTCACCCAATTCGTGAACGAGATAGCTATCGCCTTGATGCAGATAGATCGCGCCTGGGTAGATCTCAAATGGTGCACGCGTGCCACCAATCTGCTCGATCACACGGTTATTCTCAGCGTCAACCAATTCAACCGAACTGCTATCGGCGCTGCGAATATTCACATTTGCGGCAGGCCAGCGTGCCAGGAATTCATAACGACCATCGGGCAATTCAGCCAGTTCCGCATGACGAACCAGCCAATCGCGCAGGGCCAAATAGGTTGGCCCAAACCAAGCGTCATCCGCATCGTGCAATGGTAATTCAAATGCCGCACAGCGCAGTTGGTCCGTCAGAATATATGGGTTATCGAGCGCAACTCGCGCATGTTCAACTGAGCGTGAGAAGAACTGTGCAGGATGGCGCATATAGAACTGGTCGAGTGGGTCGTCCTGCGCGACCATCACGGCCAATGAGGCATCCTTGGCACGCCCGGCGCGGCCTGCCTGCTGCCAAGCGCTCGCAACCGTCCCTGGGAATCCACCAATCACTACAGCATCCACGCCACCAATATCAACACCAAGTTCGAGTGCATTTGTCGAAACCAGGCCCAGAATCTCGCCACTAAGGAAATCCTGCTCAAGCTGGCGGCGCTGATCGGCGGTATAGCCCGCACGATAGGCCGCAACCCGCTGCGCCAACCCAGGGTCAGTACGCTCCAACGATTCACGCACATAACGCAGAATCAGTTCAGCACCACGGCGCGTTCGCGCAAAGGCTAGGGTCTTAATACCCGATCGCACTAGGCTTGCCAGCAATCCAGCTGTCTCGACATTGGTGCTCCGTCGCGATCCGCTTTCGGCCTGGCGATTACGGCCGCGCGCCTCGACCACAGGTGGGTTCCAGAGTGTGAATGAGCGCGGCCCTTGTGGCGCACCATCACCATCGATCACCTGTACCGGGCCACCAACCAACGCTTGTAGATGCTCATCGGGGTTGGCACTGGTTGCCGAGCAGCAGATAAACTGCGGTGCGGTACCATAATGCGCACATAGGCGGCGTAAGCGGCGCAGTATCAATGCAACATGGGTGCCAAACACGCCACGGTAGATATGTGCCTCATCCAGCACCACAAAACGTAGCCCGGCCAACAGTTGCGCCCAGCGGCGGTGATCCGGCAGCAGAGTGCGATGGAGCATATCTGGATTCGAGAGGATAATCCGCGTCTTTGCACGAACCAGATCACGATCTGGCCGTGAGGTATCACCATCGAGTGTGGCCACCGCAATCCCAAGCGGGTCGGCAAGAGTCTTAAGGCTACGCAACTGATCGCCAGCCAGCGCCTTGGTGGGAAAGAGACACAGCGCGCGACCATGTGGGTCGGCCAGCAATGCTTCTAGAATCGGCACCTGATAGCAGATCGTCTTCCCACTTGCGGTAGCTGTCACAATCCCAAGATGATCGCCTGCACGAGCAGCATTAATTGCGGCTGCTTGGTGTGTATAGAGCTGAGTGACTCCACGGTCGGCGAGAACCTGCGCGATC
>JANLSE010000401.1:0-9822 GCA_031362265.1 Roseiflexaceae bacterium | reverse complement strand
ACTCCTCGATCTCCCGAGGATAGATGTTTTCCCCACCGCGGATAATCATGTCCTTGATCCGCCCGGTGATCTTGCAGTAGCCCTCATCGTCCATGGTCGCCAGGTCGCCGGTGTGCAGCCAGCCGTCCGCATCGATCGCCTTCGCGGTGGCCTCAGGCATCTTGTAGTAGCCCTTCATGACCATGAAGCTGCGAGTCCACAACTCGCCTTGCTGACCTGATGGCACTTCCTGAGTAGTATCCGGGTCAACGATCTTCACCTCCACACTGGGCAGTGGTGGGCCAACGGTGGTCACTCGTCGCTCAATCGTGTCGTCTGAGCTGGTGAGGGTGACCGCCGGCGCGGCTTCTGTCAGGCCATACCCGATCGTCATTTCGGTAGCACCCATACGGTCGATTACCTGCCGCATTACCTCGATAGGACAGGGAGACCCAGCCATGAGACCAGTGCGCAAGGAACGCAGGTCGAACTTCTCGAAATCGGGGTGGCCGAGTTCGGCGATGAACATCGTAGGCACACCAAGCAATGCGGTGCAGCGCTCCTTTTCCACCGCCATCAGTGATTTTAACGGGTCGAAGTATTCCGCGGGAATCACCATCGCCGCCCCTTTGGCCACACAGCAGAGGGTGCCACACACGCAGCCACCACAGTGGTATAAGGGAAACTGGTTGCACATCCGATCGTGCTCTGTCAGGTGCATGCCATCGCCGAGGTAGCTCGCATTGGCAACGATGTTGTAGTGGGTCAGCATGGCCCCTTTGGGATTGCCGGTGGTGCCAGAGGTGTACTGGATGTTGATCACGTCATCGGGGTTGCAGGCCGCCTGGTGTTGCGCCAGCACCGCTGATGCGACATTCTCACCCATGGCCCTGATCTGCTCCCACTGCCACATACCGGTGCGGAGCTCCTGACGTGTGGTGGGGACTCGACCGTTCGCGCCGACGGTGGCATCTCCTGGAGAAGGAATATAGATCACGTGGCGAAGGTAGGGCAGCTTCGCACTTCTTAACTCTCCAGGAGCTGATTCTTGCAATTCTGGCACTACCTCATTGAGCATCGCCAGGTAGTCGGAAGTCTTGAAGCTGTCGATGAGTAGCAGCGCACAGGCGTCCGACTGGCGTAGGACATACTCCAGCTCGTGGGTGCGATAGGCCGGGTTCACCGTCACCAACACCGCGCCGATCTTGGCGGTGGCGAACTGCGCAACGACCCATTCAGGGTAGTTGGTGGCCCAGATACAGACGTGCTCGCCCTTCTGGATGTCCAGCGCGATCAAGCCCTTGGCGACGCGGTCGCACTCGGCGCGGAACTCGGCATAGGTGTAACGCACACTGTGTTCGACATGCACCAGGGCATCGCGCGCGCCAAAGCGTGCGGCCTGGCGGTCGAGCAGATCGCCGATCGTGATCTTGAGCAAGTTGTCGGCCATATGTCACCTCCTGGTAGGTAGTAGGGATGAGGGATGAGTCGCATTCGCTCATCCTTCCTCCCGCTGTACGCTCCTTCGTTTCGACTGTTCGTTATCCTCCCGCAACGCCGGGCACGTCCGCCCCACCGCGCTGGCACTCCACGCCAAGCAGCGGTAAGCCCAGGTCGCGGATCTTGATCAGTAGACCGTAGAGCGCCGCCTGATCGATGAGCGGCCCGAGTAGCAGCGCTTCGCCGTTCGGCTGGTTGCTAATCGTCATCCCATCGAACCACGCCGACCAGTCGCGGTCGAAATGGCCTTGGACGCGAATCTGGTAGATGTCTGGCATGTTGGCTATCCTTGCCACGAGTGTACATACACCGTCCTCCCCAACTGGCCTACCGGGATGCATGGAAGTTCACCAGCCCCGAGAAGACTTCCGGCGGGCCTTCGGCGAGCGCTGCGACGTTCTGCTTGACCCACTCGGCCGCCCGCCGTGTGGATTCTTCCTCGCCGGCTTGATCCTCGAAGATGCTGACCGTCACAAGCTCGTTGTTCTCGTTGAAAACTCCATAGTAGGCTACGAAACCCGGCAGGCTGCTGATGAGCGGGACAAAGCCCTCTTGGCCGCGCTGCGTAATCTCGTTCGCCGAACCAGGCTTGATCTTGTAGCGTCGTATGGCTGCGTACATGGTTAGCCTCCCTTTTTGCACTACTCCAATTCAACATAGAGGTAACTGTAGCAGCCGACCGGGTGAAGTGTCGGTAGCCGAAAGAAGAAGCGGCGGGTGAATTGCGGGCGAAAGAACTTGGGAGGTAGCGTTACAACAGGTTCAATTCGCGCGCCTGTGCCAGCGCCTGGGTGCGACTGCGCACGGCGAGCTTGCCAAAGATGTTGTTGATGTGCTTCTTGACTGTACTGACGCCGACGATGAGTTGCGCGGCGATCTCCTGATTGGACAGGCCCGCCGCAATCAGGTGCAATACTTCACGTTCGCGTTCGCTCAGCGGCTCCACCAGAGACTGGGAGACACGGAGACGGACACTTTGGATAGATTGCCCATCTCCTTCCCCGTGCCTCCGTGTCTGCTCAGGGAAGGCAGTCAGGAGCTTTTTGACGTAGTTTGGTATTCTATTGAGGGTGTGCACTTCCTGGAGCAGTGCTGCCATTGGTGCGCCCTCGTCCACAAAGGTGCGGACATACCCTTCCGGCTCGGCCAGGGCCATAGCACCTTTCAGCGCCGCCAGGGCGCGGGGTCGATTGTTCAGGGCGTCGTAGGCCAGCGCCTGTAGCACGCGAATTTCTATCGCGCTGTGCATCCGCGCTTTGGATTCGGCATCGGCCAGCAGCCGAGCCAGGATCGGCATAACCTCTGTCGCCTGCCCCGCCGCGATCCGCACTCGTGCCAGCGTCAGGTGGGCCGCTTCACGTGGGAAACTGATCTCGTCGGCGAGGGCCAGGCCGCTGGCCTCGGCCCAGTGTAGAGCGGCGGGCAGATCGCCCTGCAGCAGTTGGAGGCGCGCCCGTAGCGCCATCGCCCGTTCAATCAGCAGGGGAAAGAACTTGCGTTCCTGCGCCAACCAGATAAATGCCTCTAGCGTCATCAGGGCGGCTTCGCTGTGGCCCTGCGCTTGCTGCACCTGAGCTAGTGCAGTGTAACCGCGCACGATCACACTTGCGTGGGTCGCCAACCCGCCCTGCACCAACGCCATGCCGCGCACCAGATAACCTTCGGCGGCATCCAGGCCGTTCCACTCACGCCGCAGGTCGCCTATACCAAAGTAATAGGCCGGGCTACTGTCGAGTGCGTGCAACGCATCGAGGCCGGGGACTAGCCGCTCGATCTCGGTATAGGTGGCGGCAGCTGTGCGTAGGCGCCCTTGGAGCACCTGAAGCGAGGCTAGATACGAGTAGCTGGTCAACATCTCGGTCAGGTAGCCGGTCGCCTGTGCCGGTGCGATAGCGGCGGTGACCCGCCGCTCGCTCACTTCGGTGACATCGCCCGTCAGTTGATAGGCCGTGGCCGCATACAGAGCGGCGACTGCCCGTGCCCTGGCGATCCCGGCTCCGGTTGACATAGGCGCCGGTGGCTCCGGTAACAGCTCTAGTGCCTGCTGCATCAAGCTGATCGCCTGCGCCAGATCACCTGTGAAATAGCGGATGGCCCCCCGTATCACCGACATGCTGCCCCGCGCATGGCGCGCTCGATCAGCGGGCGTATCGGGTGTGAGCGCGTGTTCGGCGTCGTGTAGGCGCACCTCCGCTGCAGCAAACTTATTGGTGAAGGCCAGTCCGACGGCATGAACCTGACAGAGGGTTGGGCTCTGTTGCACGATCCCTGGAGGTAGGGCCTCCAGCCAGCCCAGCACGGTGTGGACCTGGCCGCTCATCGACAGCAGCGAACCATGTTGTTTGATCAAGCGTGCCGCCGTCCCCCACTCCTGGGCCGCCAGCGCATGCTGCACAGCTTCCACTACCAGCCCCTGCCCCGCATACCAGGCACTGGCGCGCCGATGCAGCGTGGCCAGCGCAGCCTCGCTCCCGCCCCGCACCAGTCGAGCGCACAGCATCTCGCCAAACAGATGGTGGTAGCGATACCACTGCCGCGCATCGTCCAGCGGAACTACAAATAAATTGGCGCGCTCCAACTCTTCCAGCACGTCCTGGCAAAACGATTCACCCGACACCGCAGAGTAGGGCATCTGCACCGCCGCGCCGCCTGCACCATCGTTTAGCACCGCATCACAGAGCGAGGCACACATGCGACTGAGGATGGAGGTCTGCAGCAGAAAAGCCTGGATGTGCCGCGGCTGGCGATTGAAGACTTCTTCCGCCAGATATTCCCCGACGAAGCGTTGGCTGCCGGTGAACGCGCTGATGAAGCTTGTTAGGTCGTGCCGCTCGCGCATCGCCAGCGCCGCCAGTTGCAGGCCCGCGATCCAGCCCTCGGTGCGCCGCTCCAGTACCGCCACGTCGTCCACAGATAGCGGCAATCCCATGACCTCGGTCAGGAAGCTGGCGGCTTCGGTGGGCATGAAGCGCAGATCAGCGGCGCGCAGTTCGGTCAACTCGCCGCGCGCGCGCAGCCGAGGAAGCGGCAGAGGCGGGTCGGCTCGGCTGGCGATCACCAGATGCAGCGTCGGCGGCACATGCTCCAGTAGGAAGGTCAGTGCATCGTGGATCGCCGCTGTTTCGATCACATGGTAGTCATCTAGCACCAGCACACAGTCTGTGGCACGGGCGCTCACTGCATTGAGCAGGCTGGGCAGTAGTGTCTCGGCCGGCGGTGGCTGCGGTGACTGGAGCAGCGCCAGTGCGGTCTCGGCCACCCCCGGCAGCAGCGTCTCCAAAGCGGCGCAGACATAGCTCCAGAAACGCGGCGGATCGTTGTCGCCCACATCCAACGACACCCATGCGACGGAAGTTTTGAGTTGTTGAGTCTCAGTTAACTCAGAACTCAGACGCCCAGAGGGCACCTGGAACTCAGAACTCAGCCATGCGCTGAGGAGCGTAGTCTTGCCGAAGCCAGCTGGTGCAGCGAGCAGCGTCAGCTTGTTCCTCAGGCCAGCCTGCAATCGTGCAATCAGGCGCGAGCGCGCCACTAGGTTCAGGCGTGGCGGTGGCACGTAGAGCTTGGTCGTCAGCAGTGGGATAGCGAGTGTAGCTGGATTGGTGGCTGGTGCCGCCATCTCGCGGTTGGTGGCCGTGGGTTTCGCCAGTGCGATCAGCCGGTCCACCCAGGCTGGCTCGGTGTCCAGGCCGAGGGCCGGGACGAACCGTGCCCGGACGACGCTGGCGTCGGGGCGGCGTTGGTCCAGTTCCAGTCGCGCGATCTGGCTCTCGCTGCAGGATGCGGCGCGGGCCAGATCGGCACGCGAGAGCCGCGCCCGCTGCCGCAGGTAGCGCAACAGCGCACCGAAGCTGGCAAAGGAAGCTGGCGTGATCGCTGGCTCGCGCTTCAACATCGACGTATCCTCGGGTCGTGCCAATCGTGACAGGCTGATTCTAGGAGTATCACGGGCGCTTGTCAAGAAAAGACAAGACTCGCACGGTTGGCGTTGCTAGAGTAGCAACAACACGAAGGACAACGAGCAGTTGATGCGGCGAAAACACGGAGGCAGAGACGTATGGAAGGGGCACTGTAGTAAAATAGATGGCCGTCTGCACTTCAGCGATACAATATGCAATACCATACAAGTGGTGAAAGGAATGTGTATGTCCAATCTAAAACGAATTCTGGTTACGGGCGCGACTGGCAAAGTGGGGCAAGTCTTTATCAAGCGCCTCTTGGCCGATCAAAACTTTGATGCGTTTGTCGTTCGTGCGCTGTGCCATCAGCGCGAACTAGCAGCGCATGAACGCCTCGAACTTGTACGCGGTTCGATCGAGCATCGTGAGACGGTTGAAAACGCCATGGACAGTGTGACCCATGTGGTGCATTTGGCAACATGCAAAGAAACTCCCGACGCAATTATGGATGTTGCAGTGAAAGGATTGTTCTGGTTACTGGAGACATGCCGCACCAGCCCCACGTTTCAGCAATTCGTGCTCATTGGCGGCGATGCGGGTGTTGGACATTTTGTGTATCCACATCCAATTCCTGTCACCGAGACCCAAAAGCATTCGGCCTATCCCGGCTGTTATGCCCTCTCCAAAGTGCTGGAAGAAGTGATGCTTGAACAGTATTACATTCAATACGATTTAAATGGCTGCTGCTTACGCGCACCATGGATCATGGAAAAGGATGATTTCAAATATCAATTATCGTTTGGCGACGATGTATTTGGCGGTCCGCGCTGGCGCGATTTGGTTGGCGCACAACAGGCAGATGCCTATGTGCGAACGCAAACTATTCCAATCATGCTCGACCCTAACGGGCAGCCGGTAAAGCGAAACTTTGTGCATGTGGACGATCTCGTCAGTGCGCTTCTGTTGGCACTCGATCATCCTCAGGCGCGGCAGCAGACGTTCAATATCTGTATGAATGAACCGGTGGATTATGGACAAGTAAGCGCGTACCTGATGGCGAGTCGCGGATTGCCATCGGTTGAAATTAAGACCCCGCATTACTCGACATGGTTGGACAATACGAAAGCAAAGTTTCTGTTGGGTTGGCATCCCGAATACGATTTGAAAAAGATGATCGATGCTGCGTGGGAGTACAAGCGCGCCGAGGATGAGGTGCGTTTTATTCGGTATCCTGGATAACTGCGGGTGAGCAGCCAGGCTGGTGTGCTTGCGCAGGGAGGTATGCTAGAATACCCGAAACTTATAATCATTGTGAAGGCCAGCTGTGGAAATTAAGATTAGCCGTAGCGACCAGCGGGTAAAAACGGTGAGTGCACGGGTTGTGAATGATGTCATTGAGGTTCTAGCCCCAAGCGATATCAGCGATGAGCAGCTTGCGCCGATTGTTGCTAAACTGCGTAGGCGCATTGAGAAAAAGCAGCAGAAGAAACAGCTTGATGATACTGCGCTAACCCGTATTGCCGCACGTCTTAACCGTGAACACTTTCAAAATCGGCTAAGCTGGGAAACACTTGAGTGGTCGACCGAGCAGAATAAGCGTTATGGTAGTTGCACCCCTGCGTTAAGAACCATTCGTATTTCGCATCGCCTTGCCTCAATGCCACTATTCGTTCAAGAATATGTTGTTATGCACGAACTCGCGCACCTTATTGAGGCTAACCACGGCCCACGTTTTTGGCGCATTGTGAATCAGTATCCGCGTACCGAGCGCGCACGAGGTTACCTAATGGCAGTTGGCCTTGAGGATCTGGATGATTCAGCAACATAACAGTCTTGAAGATTCTATTGCGCAGGCGATCACAGCTGGAGAATATCAGCAAGCGGCTTGTTTAATTAATCGACAGGCTGAGATCTGGATGCGCAATGGTGAACTTACGTCGATAATGCTAGCATTGCAGAGCCTTCCCAGAATGCTAGTTGAACGACATTTGGGCTTGTGTATGTGGTCTGGCTGGGTGCAAACCCTCACTGGCGAACAGGAGCAAGCTGAATATTGGGTTGATCAGGCGGAACTTGTTCTGAAGGGCAGGTTTCCTACGCCCGAACACTATCATGGTTTGATCCTCAATGAGTATCGGAACGCAGCCGGCCAGATTCTGGCTATTCGCGGATTACTGGCATTACGCAGTGAAGAGCGAGCAACCGCTCTCCAGGCATGTGAGCAGGCATTAGCACTACTACCGCTGAGCAATCCTGCATTGCGCACAATTACTTCCACCATACATACCGTTGCAGGGCTGGATTTGGTGACAGCCGCAACAGCTATTGTCGATCTACAGCAGCTTCGGCGGGCAGCATTTGCAACCGAGCAACCATTTGTGCTGGCGTCGATTCTCATGCACGAGGCAGCATGTCTGCTTGGTAACGGTCAGCTTCAAAGCGCCTTTCAGATCAGTAAGCGCATGCTTGCACATATGAAAGATGAACGTAACCCATTATTAGCTGGTTTGCCACATATACGGCTCGGTCAACTTGCATATCTCTGGAACGAATTGGCGGATGCCGAACAACACTTAGAGACTGGCCTTACTTCGCCACATAGCCAGTTTGCACTTGTTGTGATCGATGGGTATATTACCCTGGCGCGTGTTCAGGCTGCCAATGGACAGCACGATCTTGGGTATGCCACTCTGCGGATTGCGGAGCAATTTGCCCGCTCTAGTGGCCGCCATTCGGTGTGTGAGCGTATAGCAGCCTGGGATGCACGGTTGCACCTGATGAATGGCGATACGTCTGCAGCGGTACGCTGGGCTAAGCAAGCAGGATGCTGGAACCTAACACCTGATGTTTCCGAGAATCAGGTACTTGCTGGTGTTGATCAGGTGCTTACCTTTTGCCGACTATTGATTGTATTGGCTGATGCCGAGAGTAACCAGCGAGCAGAAGTACTGTTGCAAGCGATTCTGAAGTATGCGATTGAGAAGCAGCGAGTGCTTGTGCGGATTGAGGCCGGGGTTGTGTTAGCTTGGCTGTACGCTGCACGTGGGAAAACGAGGCGCGCAGTGTCGATATTGGCGGAAACACTAGCGCTGGCCGAGACCAGTGGTGCGATACGCCTGTTGATCGATGATGGCCCATGGATTATGGCTCCGTTGGGGCGCCTTATGCGCACAGGCCCACTGTACTCAGTTGTTATGCAAGTGCAGCATGCAATTCAAGCGAGCATGCAGCAGACAAATCAAATTATCCCACAGAACATGTTGAGCAAACACGAGCTGGAAATCTTACGATTACTGGCCGAAGGGCACTCGAATGCAGAAATTGCGCGCCGCCAATCATTAGCGCTTAGTACGGTGCAATGGTATCTCAAACAGATTTACCGTAAACTCGATGTGCATAACCGAACCCAAGCTGCGCTCTGTGCCCGCGATCTTAACCTCCTCTCATCTGCATTCCCCCCATTGTGGGGGTGAATTGCACCGCACGGTTGTTATACTAACCATACAGTAGCATGCCCTCGGATGTTTGCGTATTCACGTCACCCAGCGTGAAGTGAGTTGCTGTTTCCTGCGCATTGGTTCTCGGCTCTATTGGAATTGCTGTCGTTACCATGAGGGGATGTATGACGCGATCATTCGGCTGGCAGGTGTGTTCACTTGCGATAGTGGGTTGGCTTAGTGCCTGTGGTGTAACTCCCGCAAGTAATGCGATAACACAGGTGGTCGCAACTCAACGCCCTTCTGAAGTTCCTAATACACCAACACTTGTGAGCGCAACAGCAACCAGTGTGCCAACAGCAACACCGGTGCCTACACTTGTGCCCACACATTCCCCATCCACAGTAACGCCACAGATCGCACCAACGGTTGCTGCCATTGGTGCACAGTCAATTCATATCCCAACTAGTGCTGGTAGCCCGATTTATGGAGAACTACTGGGATCTGGCGCTACCGCTGTGATTTTTTCGGTGATGGGAAGCTGTAAGCCAGGGTGGACAGAACTGGCGCAGGAAGTGGCTGATCGCGGATTTGTGGTGCTGACGTATCGTTGGCGTGCATGCCATGGAAACCGGATCGATAATCGTGAGATTCGCATGTTTGTCGATGATACGCGTGCTGCGATCCAATATATGCGCGATCAGGGTGCGCAGCGGATCATCTTGGTTGGGGCAAGCCTTGGTGGATGTGCATCTGCCAAACTCCTGACAGAATCCCAGGCGGATGGGCTAGTTGTTATTGCATCACCGCCCACGATCCCCGCTTGGGGGTTCCAAATAACGGCTGCGGATGTGAATGCAAAGGTGCCCAAACTCTTTATTACAAGTGAAGATGATGCGACTGTCCCTGCTTCGGCAACACGGGCGTTGTATGAACTGGCTGTGGCACCACGCGAATGGCAAACATATGCTGGCAGCGCCCATGGCACCGACATCTTTGCAGGCGAT
>JANLSE010000380.1:0-19436 GCA_031362265.1 Roseiflexaceae bacterium | reverse complement strand
TTGACAAGCCCGGAGGCACTGATGAATGCAGTATCAGTCATATCTTGCCATTTATCGCACCACAGAGGCACTGAGGAGGGTTATAAGACGGTTCTTTTGTATTCATACTCTGTGTCTCTGTGTCTCTGTAGTGAATTACTCGACTACAGGTTTGCATCACCAAGTTTGACAGCCTGTGCCAGTTGGGTGCGACCAAGCGCAACCGCCAGCACCAATAGTGTTATAAGTAAGGTTATTGCGAACACGGCATAGATGACAGCGACCTCGTTCCATGCGACCAGGGGCGCAAAGACAGGTGTACCAGGATGTGGCCCTGCACCAACTTGAAGCAGCGGGACAACCAGGATTGCTGCGGCTAGGCCGATGCCTGTACCTGCGCCGGTTCCCGCCAGCACAATCAGGGTCAATTCGATGCCAAGCGCGAGGCCAACCTGAGTACTGCTGAGGCCAATCGCGCGCAAGACACCCAGTTCAATTGCACGGCGGCGTGCGTTAATCAGCACTGAGAGTAAAAATCCTAAGAGGGTTAGCGCAGCTGCAGTTACAAAGCCCACTGAGAGGAGACCAAAGAGGCCCTGGCGGCGTGGCTGGGTTTGTTCTCGGATGATGAGCTCATTGGCATCAATCTGGTCGATAACATTCACTCCCAGGCTGCGCACACCAGCGACAACCTTGCTGAGTTCGACTGCCGGATCGCGGGCAACCCAGACATCATATGGATACTGACCACCCATTTGGTCGTGGATGTAATCGAGGTTCGCCACAACAATTGGCCCATCCTGTGGGTAGAAACCAGGGAAGAGATCGACGACCGCAACGATTCGGAACGTCGTAGTACGTTGGTCGCCATACAGGCGCATCTGCAACGGTAGAGCATCCCCAACCTTAAGGCCACCTGTCATAACATCACGGCTCACAATTGCGCCATCCGGGTAGCGAGCTAAGAGATTCATAAGGCTACCCAATGATTCACCACCTCCCCATGCGCGCGGAAATGGCGCTGCGACTTTGGGGAAATCAAGCCTGTCAATACCAATCAATTGGGCAGTTTTGTTCGATCCGGTTTGGAATCCCGCCTCGTAGGTACCAACCCGTGTAGCGGCTTCTACGCCTGGAATACTCAGATGATCACGAACAGGGATGAACAGGAAACGTGGCTCTTGTTGATCTCCAGATGGTTGTGCTGGGGGGCTATTCTGGCCCGGTTGCTGGCGAGCAGTCTCACCCGTTTCGATGAGGCGGGTTTGGGTGCCAACCTGGTATGTTATCGCCTGGCGCAGTGCGCCTTCAATCGTAGCTGCCATCGAGGCGCTAAACGTCGCGAGGCTGAGTGTTAGAATCAGCAGGAGCAATGCACCACGGTAGGCTACTGGTTGGCGGGCCAAGCTACGCAGCGCGACAAGCGGTGCCACCCAGCCAGGCCGAACCGAGAGGCGTGCCAACCCTTCGAGTAATAATGGCACCAATCGAACTGCCACCAACCCGAGAGCGAAACACAGTAGGAGCGGCACAAGTAATAAGAGTGGGTTGCTGAAGGGATCGGATCCAGCCAGTGCGCCCACCTGTAATCCACCAGTTCGTTGTAATTGGTAGATACCATATGCTGGTGGGATCAACAGCAGCAGATCGAGGTAGTAACGCTGCCAAAAAGGCGGGCGTAATTGGCGCGCGGCCTGTTGTTGCTCGTCGACGAGAGTACGGCGGGTTGCAGCTGCTGCAGGAGCCAATGCAGCAATCAGCGCGAGCGCTACTGCGGCTACACCGAAGCGTAGGCTCGCCCATGTTAGGGCCAAGGCAAGCGGCTCGGCCTGCTCGGAGAGCACCAGGAATGAGGTTGTGCGGCCCATTAATTGGGCAAAGCGTAGGCCGAGTGGTGGCCCAATCAGTAGCGCTAACCCGCCAAGGAGTAACCACTCAACGAGATAGACCCCTAATATTTGGGCGTCACGGACACCACGTGTTTTAAGCAGTGCAATCTCGCCACGCTGACGATTGACGAGCATCCCGGCCACCATGCCTGCGAAGTAGAGCACTAATCCAAGGATCGGGATGCTGAACACTCCGAGCTGTACGGTTAGCTCAGCCGCACGTTTCTGATAGCGGCCAAGTGGTTCTGCCGGGCTAATCTCTAGCTTTAGGCCAGGGACAAACCCGGTAGCACGGGTACGAACTGCCGCTACCCGATCGAGAAGTGGGCTAGCCTGCGTTGCAGTGAGACCGTTTCCACTAAGGCGTGCATACCAAACAATCTGGGCCACCTCATTGCGCAGCAGGCTTGCTACTGGGCCAGTGTAATTAGCTTCACTAGTGAGCACAACGTCATCGAGTGTATCCGGTGCGAAAAACCAGGCCGGATCGTTCGCATTGACTGGCGCCCAAATGCCAACGACCCGAATCGCAATTGAGGCTGGGCGATTGCCTCCTGCCACAAGTGTATAGGTTTCGCCCACATTAATGCCAACTTCATCTGCAAGCCCACGCGCTACAATCACTTCTAATGGCTGTTTCTCGCTAGGTTTTTCCGCCGCTGGCTGTGGCAAGCTACCATCCACAAGGTGAATCTGTTGATCGAGCCCAGTAATAAACCCAAGCGCCACATTGCGGAGAAACTGATTCTGGCCGCCTGCTCGTGGCGGCAGGAAGAGTCGCAGCTGATCGGTACGCGCATGGCGTGCAAAGCTCTCTTGTTTCAGCCCTAAGCTCGCAAGACCCTCGCCGGAAATATAGGCATCGGCGGGCTGAACACGTTCCCACTCAAGTGCGCCACGCTGTGAGCCAATATAGCGAAACAGCAGCGCAAATGGTGATCGGCCAGTTTGTGTTTCTTGACGCGCGATCTCATCACGAAGTAACCGTAGGCTCGCACCCTCCGCGTAAACAGGGATACTCACCGCGAGTGCAACTGCCGCAACGAGTGCCAGTAATGCACAGAGTGCCAGCCCGGCGTTGGTACGCAGGCGTTTGAGGGCTGTTGTGAGGACAGAGAAGATTATCATAAGCAATGAAGCCGGGTACCCTTTGGGTGTAGCAATGAAGCGATGAAGCAATGAAGCATTGGAGCATTGGAGCAATGAAGCATTGGAGTGGTGCTTGAGGTAAGGTTTGTTTCAATGCTTGGCCCAGAGGGCACCCCGCTTCGATGCTTTCTAGGGTCCAACCACCAGATCGCCAGCCTTAAGCCCTTCAAGAATTTCGATTTGCTGTTCGGTTGTAATGCCAACACGGATCGTAACCCGTCGTTCTCGTTCACCATCGCGTACGATAACAAACTTGCGGCCCTCGAAGGTGCGAATCGCTTCGGGCGGTAGGAGCAACGCGCTGGGCTTGCGTTCGAGTACGATTCGGATCTTCCCCAGGGTTGCGCCTGCTTTGATTTCCTGGCCCTGAAAATCGGGTATTTCAAAACGAGTCGTTTGATCGCGATCCTGGACAACCCCAGAGCCACCGGATCCATACGGTGCGGGCATGCGTCGGATCACAACCGGAATTGCAACATCTGGGCGTGTGAGTAGCCGCAACTCAGCGACTTGGCCTTCCACAAGTTGGCGCATCTGCTCGCCATTCAGGGTTGCAGCGAATTCGACTTTGGTGGCATCAGCAACCTCTGCGACGGGCTCAAATGCCGCGACAGTCGCACCTTCCTCTAGGGTTATGGCAGTAATCGTGCCATCGCGTGGTGCGGCAATGCGTGCATCATCAACCTTACGCTGTGCGCGATCGAGTGTGCGTTGTGCATTCTCAACGGCACGTGTTTCGGCATTGAGTGTTTTGGTTTTGGCTTCTTCAAGCGCTAGATTAGCTGTCTCAACCGCGCGGCGCGCATCGGCAATTTCCTTGCTATCCTTCCCTTGGAGCAACTTATCGATAGCTTTCTGCGCTTCGGCTACCTTCTCATTACTCTTGTTATTCCCGACAACCTCATCCTCACGAGCTTTGTCCAAAGCGCGTTGACCATCTTCAAGTGAGCGCTCAGCGCTACGCAATGCGCGTTCGGCCTGTACAAGTGCTTCTTTAAACTGTTCCTTCTCCTCATCGGTCAACTTACGAGGAATGAGAACATCTGGATTATTTGGCGATGGCACGCGCTCGGTGGGATGTGTGCCATATTTCGCGACCCAATCAACATCCCAGGCGGCTTTGCTATAGGCTTTCTGGGCATCCTGAACTGCTTCGGCTTTGGCAACTAATGCATCTTCGGCCCCAGTTTTTGCCCATGAGAGATCGTTCTGTGCGGTACGTGCTTCCCGTTGTGCTTCTTCAAGCTTATCTTGGGCATCGCGTAGCACATCCGATTCGCCGCCTGGCAGTAGGCGTGCTAATCCTTCTTGGGCCTGTTTCACATCGAGCTCGCGTTCACGGATTGCCTTGCCTTGGGCCTTGCGTGCATCCTCTAGATCGCGCTTGGCTTGTATCAGATCATCCTGTGCGCGCCGCAGATCATCAAGGGTCTCAGTTTGCTGAAGTTCAGCCAAAACCTCGCCAGCCTTGACCGTATCGCCACGTTTGAAGAAGACCTTCTCGACACGGCCATCAATCCTGAATGCCAAGCGTTCAAGGTCAATTGGTGTAGCGCGAGCAGTAACTTCCAATGCGCGTTCGATTGCCCCACGGGTAACGGTGTAAGTTGGCCGCTCAAGCGCCGGATCTGGCGGCAAGGGCGTTGGGGTCGGTGGTTCAACCTGAGCAGCTTGCGTACCGCAGGCAGTTAGGCTAAAGGTAAGTGCTACTACTGGAAACCAGTAGTGTGCCCATCGCGGCCAAGACATTGTTAGCAATCCTTTCCTATCTGTCTCGCCTATTTGTAGAGATAGTACGCGCAGGACAGAGTATAGCCAATCGGCTGTAAAGAACTCATGAAGCTCCAATGAGATCTGTATGAAGTTCGCACCGCACGATACGGTACGATTCTCTTTGGATCCCTTATCCAGCTGGAGCTATGTCGATTGGCCTCAGGGTCGGCTGATCGGTGTTATATCCTTGGTATTCCGGATCCGCATCAAGCGCACATGTAGGTGGTTTGCCCCCTTTTGCAACACATTCGACAAAACTACTGGTTGTCTTCTGTGCGGCATCAAGCTCCGTAGCGAGATCCTTCTTTTCCTTGATTGTATTACTAAGGGCTTGGAAGAACCAGTATGAATCGAACGAGTAGAAGTTATTGATATTTGCGCTCGCTCGAATCGGTTGTTTCAGTACTTCTGCATAAATCGATAGCATCTCCAGCCGATCAGGTGATGCAACTGCTTTGTATGCATCCGATTGAGCAACCGAGCTACGCGCTGGAATATCACCATAGGTTTGGGTAACATCACTGCCCATAAACTTAATGAATTCCCAGCAGGCTTGCGGATTCTTGGCGTTCTTGGAGATCACAAAACCACGTACATTGAGATCTGCCAGGCCAAGGCCAGCAGTTCCGATTGGCAATGGCGCCACTCCAAGATCGAGAGTTGATCCACCACCTGGGTTGATAGGTTTATCGATCGGCCGAGGGCCATCGATATTTGGCCCACCAAACCCACCTCGGCCATAATCCAACCACATGGCAGCTCGGCCATTTTGGATGAGATCATATGATGTTTCATTATACTGATCATCGCGTTTGTATGGGAAGTTTGGTGTTGGCATCACATTATGCACTGTGGCAAGGTCGAGATACCATTGAATCCCCTTCTGCACCTCTGGATCGGCGAAATTAGGGCGTATATCCTGCCCACTACCGGTGATGAGTCGTCCTCCAAGTACATCCGTAAAAAACATCAAATCCGTCTGTGGCCCACCAAGTGGCACATAGCCATACACCCGCGAATCGCCCTCGCCACTCGAGAGCGCCTGTGCCGCCTGCAAAAATTCGCTGGGTGTCCATGGCTTGTTGGCTGGTGGTAGTGTGATTCCAGCTTTATCAAAAAGGGTGCGGTTATAAACCAGAGTACGCGTGTTGAAGGCATATGGCAAACCGTACAACCCGCCACTCTGTTCATAGAAGTTCAAGAGTGCTGGTGGAATATCATCACGTGCGAATGTGGCATCGGCATCCAGGAGTGGGCGTAGATCAAGTAATGCGCCGAACTCCGTATCCCCTTGTGGGGCCTGATTCCACGCAAAACAATCACTTGTCTTGGCAATATCAGCGATCCCGACGGTATTCGTGAAGACCTCAGTCCCGATAAAGTTGATATAAATATCAGGATGATCTTCGCGGAATGTACGCGCAAGCCGCCGTAGGTCGGTAGTGTTGAAGCCCCACGACGAGAAGGCGATCACCGTTGCGCCATCGGGTATTGTTTGTGATTCAGGGGTCGCAACCAGTACTGGGCTGGTATCTGGCACTGGTGAAGGTGTCAGATTTACCTGGGCGCGAGCATCATCGAAGAAGCGTTGTGCGTCGAGGAGCGCCTGTCGTATATCGAATTTAGGATCATTTGTTGTTTGGCTGAGGGCTTGACCAAACGCCGAAAGTGGGATGTAATCGAAGTTTGGATTAGGGATCGAGGTGCCATGTTCGATGATATCGCGGTAGGTTGCTGCCGTCTGTTCATCCATGCCATCCCAGAACTTGATCGCGTTGGCTAGTGCTTTTCGGGCAGGAACACGCCCACTGGATTTCCAATCGGGTGAGCCTTGTTGGTCCGTGATCTGGCGTGAGAGGAACTCAACCCATTTCCAGGAGGCTTCGGGATAGGCAGTACCACCACTGATAATATACCCATCAACACCGCCACCGCCATAGATTGCATCACTACTCAGATCACGTGGGTAGGCGACGCGGCCAACCGGGTACGAGAGTTTTTCTTGCTCTCCATTCTGGTCAATGAGCGCAAAATCGCCCCAGATCCCTACCTGGCCATCACGGAGCGCCTGTTGTGGGTCGAATGCAGCGCCACTCCCACCGCCGATATCGCGGCCTCCATATGGATTAAAGATCGCGCCCTTCTTAAAAAGGTCGCGTAGCTGCTCAATCACTTCCACATACACATCATCGGTGAGTTGCATCGTTTGGGGTGGTGCACCAATAAGATCAATACCTCGTTCCTTGAGGAGTGCAATACCTGGAAACATACCACCACTTGTATCGAACATGCCATATGTGGAATCGCCACCACTGGATCGAATCTGCTCAGCGTTGGCTAATACGTCCTTCCATGTCCAATTTGATGTTGGTTCGGGCAAACCAGCTGCCTGAAAGAGTTGCTTATTGTAACTGAGGGTTTGCACAAAGAGTGAGCGCGGTAACACCCATGTGCCATCCTTCACTGTCCAACGTTCGATCGCTCCTGGGTAGAAATCATCGCGTTGGAATGTGGCATCGGCGTCCATCAGCGGTTTCATATCGAGTAGCAGGGGTGTGCCAAATACCTCAGGTGTGACAGCAAATGCAGGGGCAGTATCGGCACCCTGTACGATTCGGCGTAGGGTTGCGATTGGAGAATCCGGCGCGTTACCGGGATTCATAGGTGTATTAATGAGGTCATCCATTGGAACAAGGATCACAGTAATACCAGGATTATCGGCCATGAACTTCTTTACTAAGGGTTCATAGATTGGGCGCTCATACTCCCAAGCCGCAAATGTGATCGTGGCACCTTCAGTTCCATCAGCAGGTGTCGGATCGATTGGAAGTGCAGACGGCTGTGGGCCGCCTGGATTTGGGTTCGGCTGTGAACCACCACAGGCAGATAGTATCATCACGATCAACAAGAGCAGGCTTATTCTACGCATGCGTATTCCCCTTATGCGATTCATCCGCATTCAGTGTACCAAATATTCTGCTGAAGTGACGAATCAGTTCGGGGTTTCGTGCCACGATTTGCCAGATAATTAGCTGAGAATTGGATGAGAGCGCAGAACGCAAAGCGCGGAGCGCAGAGCGTCTAGAGCATTGGAGCATTGGAGCATTGGAGCATTGAAGCGATACTTGTCGGGTTATTTTGCGTCTTTGCGTCTTTGTGTCTTTGCGTTTCCGTCCTTCTTGGAATGATGGAATGCCTAGTGCCTTGGTGTAGCCTGTGAACATGTGAGTGAGAACATCACCTGGTCACCTGGTCACCCGGTCACTTGGTCATCTTGGCATCCCGGCCTTGGTGCGGCAGGTGCAGTTTTCAGGATGAGGGCATTGATAGATCGGTGCAGCACCTACGATCTCGGCATAGGATTCGGGGTCGGTTGCACCTTCGCTGATAATGATTAGTGCATGAGTATGCGGCCCAAGGTTAAGCCGAGTGCGTGTTTCGGCACATTCAGGATCTGTCATGAGTGCAATTAATCCGGCTGCTCCGGCTGCACCTGTTTCGCCAGCTACGATGCCATCTGCCGCGAGTGCTCGCATGGCGCGGCGCGCGAAGTCATCTGGCAGCGCGAGGAAGGTATCGATCCCATGCGAAACATCTGGCCATGCTACTGGCGAAGCAAACCCGGCATTGAGTCCAGCCATAATTGAGGGGTGCGGCCCTGGAACTTCGACAATACGCCCGGCTCGCATGGCCGCAAATACACATGCTGCGCTATCTGGCTCAACGCCAATAATAGTTGGAGGATGATTTGCAGTATGTGGCCGATAATGGCGTACAACTGCTGCCGCCAATGCGCCAACGCCGATTTGTACGATCACCACATCGGGTGTTGCACCACCAAGCGCGGCGATCTGTTCGTCAGCTTCGGCAAACATTGTGTCGTAGCCCGCGATGACATCACGCGGAATGATCTCGTAGCCATCCCAGCCCGTGTCGGAGATAACCATGTGATGTGGCCCTTCGAGTGTTGCGGCATGGGCGACAGCATCATCATAGCTACCATTAATGACCTGTACCTCGGCACCTTCAGCAACAATAGCGTTGATACGGGCTTGTGCTGTACCAGTTGGAACAAAGATCAGCGCTGATAGCCCTAATAACCCAGCCATACGTGCCACAGCACGGCCATGGTTACCATCAGTTGCTGCGACAAATGTAAGCGGGAGTAGCGGCTCCAGTTGAGTTTGCAGATCCGCGAGTGCCACCCAGGGATCGAACGATCTTCCTAGGCGGCGTTCGAGTGCGCGATAACTTGCCCATGAAGCACCCAATATCTTGAAGGCAGGCATACCTAAACGGCACGATTCCTGTTTCACCCAGATCTGGCCTAATCCTAGTTCTGCTGCCAATGTGGGTGCCTGAATCATAGGGGTAGCCATATACCCAGGAAGTTTCCGGTGAAATGCCAGCGAAGGGCCTGATTCAGCAGAGCCATCGACCAAGCCAACCTGCTGGTTATAGAGAACTTCAAGCATAGGAACCTCGCTATGAACCGCAGAACCGCAGAACCGAGAACCGCAGAACCAAACGGAACCAAGAACCAAACGGAACCATCGTACGGGCGAACCTTGTGTTCGCCTACCAAGAACCAAGAATTGCCCAGAGGGCACCCAAACCAAGAACCAAGAACCACAGAGACACAGAGACACAGAGACCAGGTGACTAGGTGACCAGGTGACTAGGTGGCGTTCGATCGTTCCATTGTTACACCCAGAGTGTACCCGGCTCCAACGCTACACCCAGAGGGTACCCGGCTCCATCGCTTCAATGTTTCAATGCTTCAGTGCTCCTGCGCTCACTTCATCCGCCTAATGACTCGTTCGGCTGTTACGCGGAGTGCTTGTTCTGGGTTGGGGCCGAGCGGTGGGCCAAGGTTGATCTGGGTGACTCCGCGTGAAGCCAGCCAGGCTACCCGCTCTCGCATTTGGTCTGGATCGCCATAGATCGCAAGGCGGAACATGCGCTCATCGAGCAGTTTCATTGCGCGCGGCATATCGCCTTCATTCCAGGCGGCACGCACAGCATCGAAATCGGCCGGGGCCAACCCAATTGGCGCAAGGGTCTCGAGGCGTAGCGAAGGCCCATAGTAGGCAATCAGGTAACGCAACGCATCCTCGGCCTCGGCACGCGTTTCTGCTACCGACCACCAGACGCATGCGGCGAGATCGAATGTTTCGAGTGTACGACCACTGCGCGCGGCTCCCACTTTCAGCCGCTCAACAACATGGTCAATCGTTTCGGGAGGGAAGACGATTGGAAGCCCGCCATCGGCAACCTCGCCCATGAGTTCAAGTACTTGTGGCCCTTGCCCGCCAATATAGATTGGCACAGGCTGGGCTGGGAGTGGCATTCGTAGTTTGGCAGAGCGATCCCAGTTTGTGAAAACGCGTAACCCATCCGGAATTTCTTTGCCTGCCAATAGCGCACGGATGATTGCAACCGCCTCACCAACCCCGCGGCGCGGCATGGCCTGTTGCCTGCCAATCCATTTCAGATAGGGTGGATCACCTGGGCCAATGCCAAGCACAAAGCGCCCCTCACTGAGTTCCTGAATACTGGCAGCGCGCATAGCTAACTCAGCTGGGCTGGTAGTGAATGGGTTGGCGATGCAGGTTCCCAACTTTACCCGGCTCGTTGCACTCGCAATTGCACTGAGTGCTACCCAGGCATCACGCTTCATCAAATCATGGCAGTACCACACATAGTCGAAGCCCAAATCCTCGGCAAGTTTTGCGCGGCGTACCGCATCGCGGATCGAGCCCGAATCGGAGTTGAAGCGAATACCAAAGCGCATTGGGAATTCCCTCTTGACAATTAACGAGTGAGGCCGTAACGGGGTAAGCTCATGTATAGTTCAGAGATTAGCCGTAGTGCCCATCTGTGTCAAGCGGGGTTTTAGCTGATTCCATCCGAAATGACCACCCCAGCCCAGAATTAACCCAATCCCAAAGATGATCCGCCAATCGAGATTCAATTCACTCTTTTGCGCTTGAATTCGGTGGTGGACCAATACGATAGGCTATGAAGAGCTCGTTGTTTTCACGATCGGTAATCGTGCTGATTTCTCCTCCAGCGTAGAGTTGCTGAAGTTGGGCTACTCTCTCGCGATGATGGTGGACGATAAACAAACGCGGCGCTTCGGGTGGCAAGTTGTCAATCAGGTTGTCCACTGGCAGATTCGCCATCGGAATATCAGGATGGTTGAATCTGAAAATGAACAACGCGCCTGCATATATTGGTGTCCACTCAGGTGCTTGGGCGATGGGGTACAATGTGCATAGATAGGAGGTGTTCATGCAGCATGTTCTAACAATTACTTGGCTGACATTCCATGAAGCGCGGCGGCGGCGAGTGGCACTGGCTGGGCTAGTAGTGGGGGTGTTGTTCCTGACACTCTTTGGCCTAGGGTTTTACCTGATCGACCGTGAGTTGGCAAATAATGATGTGCCACTCGTGGCGCGCCAACAGGCGCATAGCTTTTTGACAATCGCAGGGTTGTATGTTGTTCATTTCCTTACTGTGATGCTAGCGATTTTCGCCTCCGCCGATACACTCGCAGGCGAGATCTCCACAAATACCATCCAGGCGCTGGTGACAAAGCCGATTCGCCGCTGGCAGATTGTGCTTGGGAAGTGGTTAGGGTTTGCGGTGATGTTGGCGATCTATCTGGCTTCGCTTGGGGCTGGGGTTGTAATCGCTGCGCGCTTGGTGGCAGGCTATATGCCGCCTAACCCTGTTCAGGGTATTGCTTTGTTAGTGCTAGAAGCACTGGTGTTAACTGCTCTCTCGCTCTTGGGCGGGTCGCGTCTTTCAACACTAACAAATGGCGTGATCATGTTTCTACTATACGCATTGGCCTTTATTGGCGCATGGGTAGAGCAAATCGGTGCGATCCTACAATCTTCAAATGCGGTACGAATAGGGATTGTGACAAGCCTACTTCTCCCAGTAGAGGCGCTCTGGCGGCGTGCGGCCTACCTTATGCAGCCACCACTTGCCAATAGTTTCCCTACACCCTTCGCGGTATCTTCGGTGCCAAGTGATGCAATGGTTCTATACGCAATTGGCTATGGCACGCTGGCGTTATTATTGGCGATGCGTGTCTTTGGGCGGCGGGATTTGTAGGAATACAGCACTTCAAGTACCGCCAGATGAGTCAATAACCAATGGCGCAAAGCGAGTATGCTTCTCATTCCGGCGCTGCTCGCTTTGCGTTGTGCATTGTGCTCTTACCCTATCTGCTCTAGCCGATACTCCTGGCCAGCTCGCACCTCAAATGTCACTAGCCCTGCTTCAGGTTGTTCAGTTGTGATTGGGGTAGCGCCAAGCAGGACGCGTACTATTGCTGCTGTACGAACACGACATAGGCCATCCTGTGTCGCACGGATGCTAGCGCGCTGCAGCAGCCCTGCATGCCAGTTGAGGCTGACCTCGAAGCCACCACGTGCGCGCAGCCCACTGACACTGCCGTTCGGCCAGTTGCTTGGTAATGCGGGTAGGAGCTGTAATTCGCCCAGATGACTCTGGAGTAGCATTTCGGCGATGCCAGCCGTTGCGCCAAAGTTGCCATCGATCTGGAATGGTGGGTGTGCGCAGAAGAGATTGGCATACACACCACCACCATGGACAACGATGTCGGTTGTATCGGTGAAGCTAAGCATCTCGCGAATAAGCGCATAGGCGTGATCCCCCTCCTCCAAGCGCGCCCAGAAGCTAACCTTCCATGCGATCGACCAGCCAGTGCCAGCATCGCCGCGCAACTCAAGGGTACGCTTGGCTGCGGCGCAGAGATCGGGTGTGGTGCGTGGCGCGATCTGGTTGCTGGGATGCAACATGAGTAATTGTGAGATATGGCGGTGCTGATCATCTGCACGATCCCAATCCTGTGACCATTCCTGCAACTGGCCAAGCCGCCCAATACTGGCCGGTAAGAGCCGTGCATGGGCCTGCTCCAGTTGGGTTTGAAATGCTGCATCGACCCCAAGAATCTGGCATGCAGCAATACAATTGGCAAATAGATCGCGGATCAGCGCCATATCCATTGTTGGCGCGATTGACACAGAGCCTTGCGTGCCATCTGCGGTTGTAAAGAGATTCTCTGGCGAGGTGCCCGGCGAAGTGACCAAGTGACCCTGGCCATCGTCGATAAGCCAATCGAGGCAGAATTCGGCGGCGCTGCGCATAATTGGGTAGGCACGCTCACGGAGGAATGCAACATCGCCACCAAATGCATAGTGCTCCCAGACGTGTTGGCAGAGCCAGGCTGCGCCCATGGGCCAGAATGCCCAAATCGGGTCGCCTTTGCCGAAATGCCCAACCGGCGCGCTCTGTCGCCAAATATCGGTGTTGTGATGTGCGACCCACCCACGGCAGCCATAATTGGTTTGCGCAGTGCGCTGGCCGGTCTGGCTCAATTCGGCAATCAGATCAAATAATGGTGTATGGCATTCGGCGAGATTGGTGACCTCGGCGGGCCAGTAATTCATTTCGGTATTGATATTGATTGTGTAGTTTGAACTCCACGGCGGTTGGATATGGTCGTTCCAGATCCCCTGTAGGTTCAGTGCTTGTGTGCCAGGGCGTGATCCAGCGATCATAAGGTAGCGCCCATATTGGAAGAGCAGCGTCACAAGTTGCGGGTCGTCCTGCTGATGAAATCTACGGATGCGCTCATCGGTTGGGAGTTGGGTTGCGTCCGTTTCACCCAGATCGAGTGCGACACGCCGGAAGAGTTGTTGATAATCGGCGATATGCGCTGCTTGGACAACCGTAATTGGCAATGCGGCAATCGCTTTCAAATCTGCTGTTGCGCGTATGAGTGGATCGATGCCAGTATGGCCAGGCATCTGATCGAAGCCTCCAAAACTTGTTGCGGCGCTGAGGTAGATCGTGACCGAATTGGCGTTCTGAACACGAATGCCAGCGGAGGTTACCTCGATGATCCCAGCGTCGGCAATTGCATGCATGCGAAGCGCGAACAACATGCCATCACCAGTTTCGTTTTGGTCATAGACAATCGGCTCTACTGTCGGGAAATAGGGTGGGGCAACATACCGCGGGCAACGACCAAGCACGGTAAGATATGCGCCATCCGCCTGTACTTGGTGGCGTAATCGTGAATCGAGTGTGGCGGTGAAGTTCAAGCGCCCAGGCTGATCGCATGTCAGCCGGACAATGATCGCCTGATGTGGTGCGCTCGCAATATACTCACGGGTAAAAGTTGCGCCAGCACTTGAATAGACCACTCGCGCAATGGCCTGCTCCAGATCGAGCGAACGCCGATAGGCGATTGGTGTATCTGTGTCGGCAAAGGTTAGCCGGAGATCGCCAAGTGGCAGAAACGATTGGGTGAACGATCCCTGCATCTGTTTGGCAGCTTCGTTCGCCTGGCCATATTCGCCAGCCTGTAGGAGGTGGCGCACCTCGGGTAGGGCTATACGAGCCTGTGGGTTATCCCACGCGCTTGGCCCACCCGACCACAGGGTGTCTTCATTGAGTTGAAGCCGATCTTCGAGAATGCCACCAAAAATCATCGCTCCAAGTCGACCATTGCCAATAGGGAGAGCCTCGACCCACTGCTGGGCTGGCTGGCGATACCAGAGTTCGAGCATAACTAGCTCCTTTAACAGTTGCCATCCTGCAACTCGGCGTCATGATTCTTGCGCGTGCAACCGATGCTATATCGGCTATACTATACTCGATTAGGAACTATATGATTCAGGAAGGGAGGCGGTTATGGCACGCCCCCGCCGACAAAACTCACAGCTCGCACTTGCACAAAAATATCTTGCAGAACAATTCCCTGAGGTAGGTGAAGTTGCTATACGCATCCGCCAGCTCGATGGGCCACCTGGATCACCGCGCTATGCCGCAACAGCCGAAATCTGCACCGCATGCACATGTCCACAGGGGATTCCGCGTGAGCAAGCACTTGCTGGTGAATGTGCGGTTGCTAGCTGCCCAATGCGCCGCACGATCCGTCTGTTAATTGGCCGCGATGGTGAACTCATGCAGATCACAAATAACGAATCACACTGGAGTAGCCCATGAGCAATATCGATACGGTTCGTATGTGGATGAGTAGCCCAGCAATTACCGCACCACATACACTCACGCTTCCCGAAGCACATGAACTCATGCAGCAACGCCATATTCGGCGCTTGCCGGTTGTCGACAGCCACCAGCATATTGTGGGAATCGTGACAGAAAGCGACATGTATCGTATTTCTGGGTCGCCCGGTAGCGATATGCGCGAGTATAACCTGTATTATCGGGTTCGCGATCTGCCACTGCATGAGATCATGAGCCGACCGGTATTCACGATTGGAGCCGACACATCGATTATGGCGGTCGTTCAGTTGATGCTTGAGCACAAAATCAGTGGTGTACCAGTGGTTGAGGGTACGAAGGTGATTGGCATGATTACCGAGAGCGATTTGTTTCGCCTGATTATGAAGCGCCAGTTGGATCAGGCCTGGGGTTCGGTGCAGGCATAGATGCTTGAATTCACCACAGAGGGCTTGAATTCACCACAGAGGCACAGAGGCACAGAGTTTGGGATGTGAGCGGTGGCTTATCAGCCACCCATTCGTAGTATTTGTGTATCTCTGTGTCTCTGTGTCTCTGTGGTGATAATATGCGCCCCTACCAAATATCCCCTACCGTAAATCCTTGGGGAAATGGGTCGCCGGGATCGACGACATAGCTGGCGAAGCCGGTGATCCAGCCCTGGCCGCTAATTGCGGGGATAATTGCCGGGTAGGGGCCAACCTGAGTTTCTTCAAGTACTTCGCCGGTAAAAAGCGTCCCGATCACGCTTTCGTGGCGGAAGCGATCACCTTTGTGTAATTGGCCGCGCGCATGAAGTGTTGCCATTTTGGCGCACGTGCCAGTGCCACATGGCGAACGGTCGAGCACGCCCGTCCAGGTTGCTGGCCGTTCCCAATCTAGTTCGCCAGTTGAAACTGTTACGGCATTGCGGCGCTGATTAGCGGGATCGTGTGGTGGCCCAGAGAGTTGGCCGATCGTAATACCGCTGAAGCCAGGATGCTCGGGATGGACAACCGGGAGTTGCTCACGTGCAGCAGCCTTGATCAGTTCGGTGATACGAGTGATATCGCGGCCCTCATCTGGTGTCAAGCGTAACCCAAATTGTGCAGCCTCGGCAATCACATAGAACATGCCACCATATGCCACATCAACCGATACAGGGCCAAGGTGTGGCACATCAATGACGCGATCCAGATGAACAGCGAAGGCGGCAACATTTTGGAATGTTACTTGGGTGACTTTACCCGCGCTGCATGTAGCACGTACACGGATCAGCCCAGCAGGTGCTTCAAGCGTCAGTTCGGTAACCGGCTCCTGCATGGGGAGCATCCCGGTTTCGAGGAGTGCAGTTACAACACAGATCGTATTTGAGCCGGACATGCCAGGGTATTCGACATGTTCCATGATGACAAAGCCAGCATCGGCATCGGGGTGGGTGGGTGGCAGAATGAGATTGCAACACAGGGCAGGGTAGCCGCGCGGCTCGTTGAGCATGAGCTTGCGTAGGCTATCGCCATGCTGGTGTAGATGGGTCATTTTCTCAAACATGGTCGCGCCTGGGACATCCAGAACGCCACCTACAATAACTCGCCCTGGCTCGCCGCAGGCATGCACATCAACGGCCTGAATCATACGTGAAAAGCGCATGGCATGTGCTCCTTTCGATTTACGCACAGGGAAGAGATTTTAACGCAAAGGCGCGAAGGGAAGAGATCTTAACGCAAAGGCGCAAAGGCGCAAAGAAGATGCATAAACACAAAGGCCTTGCAATTGGGCGTACATGCGACACCTTTGCGTCTTTGCGTCCTAGCGTTTCGCGTCCTAGCGTCCTAGCGTCTTTGCGTTTTCGTCCTTCTACAATTACCGCGCGATGCGTCGATAGATGGCGAGCGTTTCGCGTGCGGCGCGCGCCCAGGAGAAGGTACGAGCGCGTTGCACTCCCAGGTGGCCTAGCTCCGCACGCCGCGCATCATCTTCCCAGAGTGAGGTAATTCGTTCAGCCCAGGCTTCAGCGTCATCTGGTGGCAGGTATTCGGCTGCATCGCCGCCGATTTCGGGTAAGCTTGTGCTTTGGGCGGCCAGACATGCCGCGCCGCAGGCGAGTGCTTCTAAGAGCGGTAGCCCAAACCCTTCATAGCGGGAGGGGTTGGCATAAATTCGGCAGGCACTATAGAGCCAGCATAGCTCCTCATCGGTTACTGTGCCGACGAACTGGGCCGCCTCGCCGAGTTCGAGCTCGCGGAGAGTCTCGAAAATAGCCGAATCGCGCCAGCCACGTGCTCCAACAATCAGGAGACGGTAGTTACGCTTTGGGTTGCGATCAATGCAGATCCGCAGTGCCTGCAGCAGCATGGGTAGGTTTTTGCGCGGTTCAATTGTACTGACGAAGAGCATATACGATTGTGCAACCGCCTGGATTTCTCCAATAGTGCGCAACTCGCCAGCATCGATACTCAATGGAACGAAGCTCGGTGAGACAGCTTCATAAACGACATCAATCCGCTCACGTGGCAGATTCAGCTGGTTCGCGATGTCATCGGCGGTCGATTCGGAGACGGCAATAACGGCTTCGGCATGGTGTGCACTGGCCTGAATTTGGCCATAGTAGCGGCGTGCGTCGTCATCCAGAATATCTGGGAAGTGCAGGAACGCCAGATCATGGATGGTGATGACAGCTGGGCAGGGGCGTAGCCGCGGCGCAATAAAATCTGGGCAGTGCAGCACATTCGCGCCAACCCGTACTAACTCAAGCGGGAGTGCAATTTGTTCCCAACGGTGGTGCGGTGGCGTATAGAACGTCATCCGGTCGGCATTGGGCGCCAGCACAAGTGGTGTTCGATGGTCGCGGTGTTGTAGGGTGATGAAGGTATCTTCGCGAGCGAGTTCGGCAAGCATCGTAGCCAGTTGGCGAGTATATTGAGGAATCCCACCGATTCGATAGGCGTTCAAGCGCGCATCAATCGCGATCCGCATGGCGCTCCCCATCAATTTCAACAACCTGTCCATCGTAGGCTAGACGTACGTGGCTAGGCAATTCGGCATTGGTCGCCTCGTGATCCAATTCATGCCCCATGTGAACTAGCAGGGTACGGCGTGGCTGTAATGCTTCGACTAGCGCCAATGCTTCACTCAGCGAGAAATGCGTCGGATGTGGTTTGTGCCGGAGCGCATTGAGTACGAGTGTATCGAGTCCACGTAACTGTTTGCGGGTTTCCGCACTGATCTGGCTGGCGTCAGTCACATAGCCAAGTGCGCCAATCCGAAAGGCACTGATTGTCCATGTGCCATGTAAGATTGAGAGCGGCAGTATCTCTAATATGCCAATACTGAATGGTTTTTCATTACTGAACTCAATCAAGTCAAGCGCAGGCCGGGTTGAACCTTCGGAACCATTGACGAAAGCATATGAGAAGCGCTCACGCACGGCATCAAGTGTCGTAATGGTGCCATATAATGGGATTGGTGCGCGCATGGCAAAATTGATTGGGCGTAGATCATCGATCCCGTTAATATGATCGGCATGGCTGTGGGTAAGCAGAATCGCATCGAGACGCTCGATCCCTGCGCGTAGTGCTTGTGCGCGCAAATCTGGGCCTGCGTCGATCAATATCTGTTGATCGCCAATTGTCAGCAGCGCGGATGTTCGCAGCCGCTGGTTGCGTGGATCACTTGAACGGCAAACAGCACAATGGCAGCCGATCATCGGAATACCCATGGATGTGCCAGTGCCAAGAAACGTGAGGCGTAATGATTGCATAGTATGAATTATACCAGCAATGGAGCGCAGGAGCGCACAGCGCAAGAACGCAAGAACGCAAGAACGCAAGAACGCATAGCGATACCAACAATAACCCGTGGAGGTGAATGGCCTTGGTGAAGCAATAAAGCCTGTTCCAGTGTTACAATAAACAGTATCGGCTATCGGCTATATCAGGAGTGGGTATGCAGGGCGAGTTACGGATTATCCCGCTGCGTGGGATTGGTGAGGTTCAATCGGGCGATGATGTGGCGGGGCTGATCTTGGCGGCGCTGGCAGATCAGGGGTTGGTACTGATCGATGGCGATGTGCTGGTTGTTACACAGAAGATAGTCTCTAAAGCGCAAGGGCGATTGGTTGACCCGAACACACTTGAGCCATCACATATGGCACATATGGCCGCTGCCCAAGGGCCAAAAGATGCTCATTATTATGAAATTGCACTCCGTGAAGCCAAACGAGTAATTCGTATGGATCGCGGTGTACTTGTTACCGAAACGCACCACGGGTTTATTTGTGCAAACTCGGGTGTCGATGAATCGAATGTCGATGGTGGCCGCAGGGTGACCCTCTTGCCCGTCGATCCAGACGGTTCTGCACGCCAGGTGCGTGAGGCTATTCGGCAACAAGTAGGGGCTCAGGTTGCGGTAATTATCTCGGATACATTTGGGCGGGCATGGCGTGAAGGCCAGGTAAACTTTGCGATTGGCGTTGCTGGCATACAAGCATTAACCGACTACGCCGGGGTGCATGATCCACATGGCTACGAACTGCGGGTCAGCAAAATCGCTATTGCCGATGAATTGGCCGCCGCTGCCGAGTTGGTGATGGGCAAGATC
>JANLSE010000379.1:0-6269 GCA_031362265.1 Roseiflexaceae bacterium | reverse complement strand
GCGGGCCGCCGGTTCCGCTGGACATGCCCATAACGCTCTCCACAAACTTGGGTGCCTCGGTCGCCAATAATGGCAGGACAAGCGGTTCCATGAATGAAAAGCACATCTGGACTGCGTAGAAGATGGTTAAGAGGAGATAGCCAGCCAGACCCAGCCAGCCGGTCTTTTCCACATGCCTAGCATAGAGCCCAGCAATGCCGAATATGCCAAAGAGGGACATGAGCGTCTTCAAGGAGGTGATGATGATGAATGGGCTGGTGGTGACCGAGGCAAGCACATCAGGCGGGTGGATCGGCTGAATGCCCGCAAAAATAATCCCTGCCGCCATAGCGGATAATCCCGACCAACGGATGAGGCTCGACACAGTTAACTTCGTATTGTTGCCCTGGCTATTCTCTTTGATGGCAGCGGTTTGGTGCTTGCTATTCATGGATTTGTCTCCTCTATCGAATGATTATGATCTGTATCCGCGTTGCTACCTGGCCCGTTCGCCGCTTTGGGATCAACCTGGATGACTGAGAGCAATCGCAGGCCAAGATCGCGCACTTTCCTCAGCAGGCCATGTAATGCGGCCTGATCGACAACTGGGCCGGTTAGCAGCGTGTCGCCATTGTCTTCTCGCGTGATCGTCAGGCCTTCAAACCAATCAGCCCAATGGTTATCCAAGTGCCCCTTTATGCGAATTTCGTATCGTCCAGATTCGTGATACCCTTCTGTGGCTGCATGTGGTTCACTCATGTTGTGCCTTGTGTATGTTGCTCACATTGGTGATGCTCCTTGTGGCTGGATTTGTTCTATTCACTGATCAGAGGATACAAATAAAGGTGATGAGGCGTCATCATCACATGTGATGACTAATGTGATGATCTAGTAACTGGCATGCTGCGAGGGCAACAAAAAGCCCCGGCAGGTGGTACAACATACCTGCCAGGGCTGGGGTGGTGTGTATGTGTGCGCTAGAATAAATCGAGCTCCTCAGCTCGATGAATAGCCGCCCGCCGGTTGGCTGCCCCAAGCTTGGCGTAAATGTTTCTGGTGTGTGTCCGTATGGTGCTCAACGACACGATCAGTTCACGAGCAATTTGAGGGCCGCTCAAGTCGGTTCTGAGTAGCCGCAGCACGTCAAGCTCACGTTCGCTGAGCGGCTCGACGAGAGCGCTTGAGTGTTTGAGCGAAGAACGTAGAGTGGTGGCGTTATTCTGCGATCTATGCCCTGCGCTCTGTGCTTCGGGGAAGGATGAAAGGAGCCGCTCAGCATAGGCTCTGATTGTATCATTCTGCGCTCCGCGCTCTACGCTCTGCGCTAATAATGCCGCCATGGGTGAGCCTGCGTCGATAAATATTCGGACGTAGCCCTCCGGCTCAGCCAGCGTCAGGGCGCGGGAGAGTGGTGCAAGCGCAGCCGGGATATTGTCTTGCGTCTGGTGGGCGAGTGCCTGCAACAGAAGGATTTCGATCACGCTTCCCATCCGATCACCTGATTCTGCTACGTGCAAGAGGCGCTCCAGAAGGCTGATCACCGCATGCATGGAGTGGTCTGCCTGTTCGCCTTTGAATTGCGCCAGGAGCACCCTCGCCAGGGTGATGTGTTCGAACTCGCGCAGGTAGCTGAGCTCATCACCGGCTGATAGACTCTTCTCACGCACCCAATCGAGGGCTTCACCTAGCCGACCCTGCTGCGCGACCCACACTCGCGCCTTCAGTGCCGCAGCAGGGCGCATATTCGGGAAGAAATCGCTCCGATACAGGCGCTCGGCCTGGTCGAACAGGTCGAGTGCGCTGTCCAGATCTCCGTAGGCCTGTCGTATGCGCGCCATTGCGACGCACCAGCGAGACTGGTTTTGCGGGAACCCAGTCTGCTCGCCCAGCTTCTGGCTACTCAGCAGGTGCTGTGTGGCGGTAGGTAGATCATTCTGCTCATAGTAAAGCTCGCCCATGCCCAGATACAGATCTGCTGTTCCGCGCAGGAGTGGCTCACCCTGCTCTGTCGCAAGCTGCAATGTGTACACGTAGATCCGCATTGCCTCACGAAGCTGGCCTTGCGCAATCCGTATATCAGCTCGGGCAATTGCGCCGCTGATTGCGTCAGAAAGATGCCCGGCCAGCTGTACCCGCACCATGCCATCGGCATACATCCGGTTCGCCGCCTCAAGATTACCACTTCTCCAGTATGCAAGGCCCAGAAGCGCCGTTACCGCTCCATGCGTTAGATGATCGTCCTCAGGGATACGGTCGAGCGCCTGCCGAGCATAGGTCACCGTCTTGGGCACATCGCCCAGTGCCAGGGCATGTCCAGCACGCCACATGGCGATCCAGCCTGGAAGATGACGAAATGCCAGTTCGTTTACGACGACCATCTCATATGTTGGGGTGTCCAGATGCAGATCTGTGGTCGGATCCAGCCAGCGCTCGGCATCCCGCAGGCGAGCCTCAACGCCTTCAAACTCGCCGCTCGACAGAAGCGCCCCGGCATACACAGCGCTGAGCACAGGTCTACAGCGGATAAGCGCGTCGGGGAGCAGCTTGAGCCAGCCAAGCAGCATGGCCTCCTGTCGGCCCCGGCGCATGGCTGGCACGGCTAGTTCAATCAATCCTGCCACGCGCACGAAATCCTTGGCAACTAGCCCATGGCGAATCGCATCCGGCATTGAACCCTGCTGCTCGTACCACACGCTTGCGCGCCGATGCAGCGTTGCTACCAGATCGGGCTGCTCCGCCATTAAATGGGCAGTGAGCACGTCAGCAAAGAGGTGGTGGTAGCGATACCAGTGGCGCGTGTCGTCGAGCGGAACGACAAAGAAGTTACCGCGCTCCAAGGCCTCCAATCGTGCGTTACCTTCCTTCTGGCCGGTGACAGCATCGCACAATGAACCACTCAAGTGGTCGAGAATGGCTGTCTGGAGTAAGAAGCTGCGGATAGGTGCGGGCTGACGCTGCAGCACCACTTCGACCAGATAGTCCACGATGTAGCGGTGGTCGCCAGCGAAGGCCCGGATGAAGCTAGGAACATTCTGGTGGCTCTGCATTGAGAGTGCCGCCAGTTGAAGACCGGCAATCCAGCCTTCGGTGCGAGCTTCCAGAGTGGCAACGTCCTCCGCCGAGAGACTGAGACCCATGACCTGGGTGAGGAATGCGGCGGCTTCGGCGGGGGTAAAGCGTAAGTCGGCCGCGCGCAGTTCGGTCAAATGGCTGCGGGCGCGTAACCGGGCCAGGGGGAGCTGGGGATCTTCGCGAGTGGTGATGACCAGGTGCATCTGTGGTGGCAGATGCTCCAGCAAAAAGGTGAGTGCCTGGTCGATTGGGTGAGAATCAACCATATGGTAGTCGTCAAGAACCAGGATAAAATGGTTCGGGAGGATGGCAATGTCATTGAGCAGGGCGGTCAGAATCGCTTCAGGTGTCGGCGGCTGCAGGGATTGGAGCACATCCAACAGTCCTGATCCAATCGTTGGCGCAATCGTCTGCAACGCAGCCATGAGGTACACTAGAAAGCGGGTGGGTTCGTTATCCCCTTCGTCCAGCGACAGCCATGCAATCGGTCGCTCGCAGCCAGAGAGCCATTCACTGACCAGCGTGGTTTTCCCAAAGCCAGCCGGGGCAGAAATCAGCGTCAGCTTGCGGTGCAGTCCTTCATTCAGCCGCGCGATCAGGCGGGGACGAAGGACAACGTTTGGCCGCGGTGGAGGAAGATACAGTTTCGTGGCTAGAATTGGTGTAGACATGGGTCGATTATAACCGTTCTTGGCACCACCTGCTTGGTTGGTACGCCCTCGTTGCCCACAAGCGGAGTATAGCACCCCGCCTTGTGTCACCGAACTTAAGGCCTATACGAGCATCTAATCAGTTAGCACGCGCGCGATGGCCTGTTCAGATGCTTCGCGATACGGCTGTGCTCCGAAACGATACACATCTGTCTGCAGCAATAGGAAGTTGCCGCTATACAGTTCTCCACCCTTTGATAGATGTGCAATAATGGCCTGCCGCAGGCGCGTGTCTTGCGGTGCCGTCGCTAGGTCGATGGTGTCTGAACCGAATGTGAATTCAAGCACAGTCTCAGTGCCACCATCATCCGGAATGAGATAGCCCTCGTGCTGCCAGCGCAGAATATTCGACTCAGGCGGAAGCATGGCTTCAAGCTGCGGGCTGAAGAGCCAAGAGCTACAGGCGTAGGCCACAAACGGGCGTTCAGGATAGTATTGGCGAAAGAATACCTCTGCCTGAGCCATCGCATCGTGCAAGGCGTCCAGCGTAAGTGCGCCTTCCCCGGGAACATGCAGTCCAGTACATGATCTCCCTGACTGAGCGCTAATTGCCACTCTGTATGCGGTAGACGTACCAGCTGCGGGAGGGCGTGGCCACGTGGCGAGATCGGGATGCCCACAACTGCATCGTGGGTATCCACCAAGGTGCTTGTCCAGGTTGTTATGCCTGCGCGGTAGCCATCCGCGGTAAAGTGCTGCCCATTCTCGGCCAGCACAATCATTTCATGTGTGTGGATGTTTGTATAGGCGCGAAACGGATAGTCCCAGACATACAGAATAAACTCAAGCCGCCCAAGTCGGTAGAGCTCGCCACTGCCGATGGTGCGCATCCAACTAGGCCCCCATTCCAGCATGCCAACAGATCCACGCTCTGCGATCGCGTTGTTGAGCCATGACACGGCGTGCCGCTGGTTTACTGCCCGCGTGATCTCGCTTGGCACTCCGCGCACATGCTGTTTCTCGCGCACCAGACGCATACTGTCTAGTATCAGCAGGGAGTGCAACACATCGGCCTCAGCGCCAAATGACGCATCGGCTCGGCTAAGAGCGGCTGTGAAATCCTCTCTAGTCTCGTAGAGGCTATGGTGGAGAGAGGTGGTAACGCTGTATAGATCGGGCTCTGCGTTGATGCGCTGGGCAAGGTCAAGCAAGGTTTTTGTCGCGGTCTTATCGAGGTTGGCGTCTGCACAATTGCGGCCGATTTCATGTGCATCAAGGAATGGTGGTGTTGCGAACATTGATTCTCTCACTACAGGCTGGACTACATTAATGGCACGGTTGCGCTTTGTCAGACCAGTCGCTTCATCGATTGCAAAACTCGCAATGGTATTGCTGCCGCGCGTGCTACCATACACAAATCGACCACTCGGATGCACATGTATATCTGCGGGCAAGCCCTGCGTTTCTTCAGCATCAGAGACGGTGGACACCGCCTGGATCGCGCGCAACTCGCCAGTAACCGGGTTGAACGCATACGACAAGAGCCTTGGAACAAGCTCATCGATGACGAACACGTATGGGCGGGTCGGAGGGACGGCTGAGTGTCGCGGTGCTGTCCGGGCCGGGGGGGCAACTACAGGGGCCAACTGCAAGCTGGATGCCTCGACGCGATAGCTATAGATCCGGTCTCTGCCTTTATCACAGGCGAGCACAAAGCAGTTATTCGGATCGAAGTTCACGGAATGAGCGTGCGCACTTGCTCTGAAGCGTGCTGCGATTCCATGATCCTGTTCCCACCCTTCGGCAGAACCTCG
The DNA here is from genome assembly GCA_031362265.1 of Roseiflexaceae bacterium. Lineage (GTDB taxonomy): Bacteria > Chloroflexota > Chloroflexia > Chloroflexales > Roseiflexaceae > JANLSE01. The sequence goes on along the minus strand of JANLSE010000379.1, from coordinate 754 downwards.
CTGCAGGATGGCCACGGTGCTTGCCTGATCAACCAAACCATCGGCACCAACAGGAAAGAGGGCGACCGTTGAATCATCGTAGGTATTTTCGAGATGTGCTCCTGTCGCATCCTGCACAATTTGAAGTATCGTGTTGTATGAGCCATGGTTGGCAGTCACCACGCATGTGCCAGTCGCGTCGATCGCGATATATGCGGGGAATGCACCCATGCTCGGAACAATATTCAACCGGGTAAGTGCGCCATTCTGCGGATCGATCGAGAACGAGACAATGCCACCGCCTGCGCCAGCTCTTCCGCCGTAATCCTTCCGCTCATCGGTAGCATATAGAAAGCGGCCATTCGGCGAGATGCAAATATACCCAGCATTCAGTTCCATAGCGGTGGTGCTGAGGAGTTGGAAAGAGCCATCATGCATGTCGACGGCAAATACATGGATGCCACCATCCGCGCCTGCCCCATCCGCACCGCTGGTCCACGAGCTGACATAGGCATAGAGCTGTTGTGTCATAGAGGTGCCTCGTTCAGATTTCTCTGTGTGTGCAGATACCGAGCACTATAGTCTCAAGAAGGAACATGTACAACAGCAGTAATACCGCTGACGTTTCTTGAACTGGCGCATGTTGGCACGGTATCATTGAGCAATGCACAGAGCGGTGTGATCAGTGGGGTGATATGCGCTATAGCTGCCCGATCAACTGGAACAGGCGTGTCCGCACGGCCGGAGCATCTTCGGTTGGCACGACACTCAGCAA
>JANLSE010000378.1:0-3465 GCA_031362265.1 Roseiflexaceae bacterium | reverse complement strand
TCAATCTTGGGGCCGATCTTGGGCTTTCGCGCATGATGCAACTGGTGAGTCCGGAGCAGCTCTATGGGATTGAGATCAACGATTATGCCCATGAACTGGCGCAGGTGACAGTCTGGATCGGCTATATTCAATGGCTACGCGATAATGGCTTTGGGCTTGGGCGCGAGCCAATTCTTCAGCCACTCGATACGATTAAGCACATGGATGCGATTCTGGCTTTTGATGAACAGGGCAAGCCATATGAACCTGAATGGCCTGAGGCCGATGTGGTGATTGGCAACCCGCCGTTTTTGGGTGGTCAGAAGTTATTACGCGAGTTAGGTGATACCTACATTACCGCAGTGCGAACTCTCTATGAGGGGCATGTTCCTGGTGGTGCGGATTTAGTAACCTATTGGTTTGAACGTGCTCGACATCTGATTGAGCAAGGGCGTATTCAGCGAGTTGGGCTCCTAGCTACTCAAGCAATACGTTCAGGTACGAGCCGCAAGGTTCTTGATCAAATCGTTTCGACAGGAACTATATTCATGGCATGGGCAGATCGCCCATGGACGATAGATGGGGCAGATGTTCGTGTGTCTATTGTAGGATTCGATCAAGGTGCAGAGCGTGATATAAAGCTTGATGGGGTGGCTGTATCACGGATAAATGCCGACTTGACCACTACGCAAGACTTAACCCAAATTCAAGCACTTCGAGAAAATGAACTTCTTTGCTATCGATGCGATGAAAAAGGTGGGCCTTTTGATATTGATACAGATACGGCTCTCAAATTCATACTCGCTCCCGTCAATCCAAATGGAAGATCAAACTCTAATGTCGTGCGACCCTACGTTAATGCTTACGACATTACTCACCGCTCACGAGGAATGTGGGTTATTGATTTTGGCGTAGATACGCCTGAAGAGCAGGCATCCGTCTTTGAGGAACCTTTCAGATATGTACTGCAACATGTCAAACCAATCCGTGACACTTCTCGAAATGATCGTGAGCGTATCTATTGGTGGCTTCATAGACGGCCTGCACCAGATATGCGCGCAGCAGTCGCACGATTGAAACGTTACATTGCTACACCACGTGTAGCCAAACATCGTATTTTTGTCTTTATGGCATCTGACTGTTTACCTGATAGCAGAATCGCTGTTATTGCCCGCGAAGACGATTACTTCTTCGGCGTACTCCACTCGCGAATCCATGAGGTGTGGGCTCTTGCTACCTCATCGCGCCATGGGAAAGGCAACGATCCAACCTACAACAATACTACCTGCTTCGAGACCTTCCCTTTCCCCTGGTCACCCGGCACCGAAGATCAGGCTGATCCGCGCGTAGAGGCGATTGCCGCCGCAGCGAAGCATCTGGTGGAACTACGCGATGCATGGCTGAACCCGCCTGATCTGAGCGAGGCTGAACTGAAGAAGCGTACCCTCACCAATCTCTATAACCAACGACCAGATTGGCTGGCTGAGGCGCATTCCGTGCTCGATCATGCCGTTGCAGATGCCTATGGTTGGCCGCACGATCTCAGCGATGAGCAGATTCTAGAGCGGCTGTTGGCGCTCAATCTGGAGCGGGCGGCGCAGGGTGGCGCGGCGAAGAGCACTGCTGAAGCCGAGGAGGATGGCGAAGAGTAGCGTATACCAGCGTATTCACGACAATACGAGCGGCAGTTTGAATGGCTACCAAGAAGCGGGTTTGTGAAACCTGCCAACACTATCAGACAGGGTGGGCGGGAACTGGCTTTGCGCCAAAATACCAGGCCGGATGGGTTTCACAAACGAAGCATATTGCATCAGTGAGTGGCTCAGGTCACAACCGCATACATCTCTCCGATAAAGCAGAACCCCCATCTTACGATGAAGGTTCGCACCACACCACCGAAGCGATGTGGGAGGTATGTATCCATGGTAGCAAGCATTACTCATCCTGTCAATCAAAGAATTGTTACCATCGTGATAGTTGCAAAGTCGCTGTTCTTGGCTCCTCACCCTGCCGCCGCAGCGGCAGGGTGAGGGGAAACCTGACTTTGCACTAGCCCTGATTCAAACGCGATTTTAATTGACGGTGTAGCACATTCACGCTATACTAGTATCATCATCACCGAGAGGCTACGGCCAATCGGCCCCCTCCAGGTTACGGCCTGGAGGTTTCTTTTTATCTAGGAGCCACATGTCACGCACAATCTTTTTGATTGATGGCTTCAATGTCTATCACTCACTAAAACAGGCTAGCATGGATCTTCGATTGGCGGGAAGGGGTACGCGATGGCTAAACTTAAACGAGCTTTGCCGTACATCGCTCTCTTCGATTGGTGCAGCCGCAACCCTTGAAGGGATAATCTATTTTTCGGCTTATGCTAAACATCGTATTCCCATGGATGCCGATGTAATCAACCGCCATAAGTAGTACATAGATTGTCTGCAGGATACGGGCATTGTTGTCGAGCTTGGGCGATTCAAGACGAAATCGAGCAATTGTCCACACTGCCGAGCATCAATTGAACGCCATGAAGAGAAAGAAACAGACGTGGCAATTTCCGTGCGCTTGCTTGAATTGTTTATCACCAACCAATGTGACACTGTGGTAGTGATTACGGGTGACACTGATATAGCTCCAGCTATTCGTGCTGCCAAAAGCCTCTTTCCGCAAAAACAAGTTGGTGTTGGGTTTCCATATCTTCGACATAATCGTGAATTGGCTAATCTAGCCGATTTACATTTTCAGATAAGCAAAGAACAATACAATATACATCAGTTTGCAGACCCCTATATGATGAGATCTGGATATCAAATGCGTAAGCCGCTCGCTTGGTAACACGAACACGTTGATGATGCGCCATTCGCATGGGTTTGGAAGGCAGCTTCGTCTTGATATTCTTCGTAGAGCCTGAGCTTGTTCTCCTTCTCTTTTGGACAGAGCACATCAAAGCGCAGGGTGCCGGTCTCGTCTGTGAGGCAGCAGTCGCTTGGCGATCTCATTCTGTCTCCAGCCTGCCGAAAAGCATGCAAATCACTGTGATATGCGCATTTTGTATCACCCAAGTGATACCACAATAACACCAACACGCTCTATACTGAGCATATCTCAATGCAGCAGAAGTGAATAGGAGGGTAGGATGACACGAATCGTTGGCATTCACGAGGTCGAGTTAAAGCCAGGCGTGACTGGTGAGGAGTTTGCTGAGGCGGTCCATGCATTTGCTCTTGCAGATCAATCCGAAGGCCCAAACGGTTGGGTGATTTCGGTGATCAAGAGTGATCGGGGAACACAGCTTGGCGGCTATGGGATTCTATTCGAGATTGAAAGTGTGGAGACGCGTGATCGCTGGATCAGCGATGATGGCATTACAGAGATGCACCAGCAGTTTGCAGCGCGCCATCCAGAGTATTTTTCAGCGTGGGAGCATATACAATCGCTCATCGTCCAACCGAACCAGTGGAACGATTATCTGGTGCTGTAGTCGCCGCC
>JANLSE010000475.1:0-1741 GCA_031362265.1 Roseiflexaceae bacterium | reverse complement strand
CCCATCTGTTTCAGCAGGTTGCGCAGGTCGCGCAGGCCATCGCGAACCCGCATCGTTTGGAGCTGCTTGACCTGCTTGTCCAATCCCCCCGGAGTGTCGAGCAACTGGCTTCGGCGAGTGCTTTGAGCATTGCCAACGCCTCGCAGCACCTTCAGCGATTGAAGCGCGGTGGTCTCGTTATCGGCGAGCGTCAGGGCACAACCATTCGCTACCGCCTCGCCGATCAAGCTGTAGCTCGGCTCTGGACTGAGCTGCGCAGCGTGGCGACAAGCCAGCTTGCTGAGGTTGAACGCGCGCTTGATCAATACCGTCCACATCGTCATAGCTTTTCAACGATCACACCAGCAGAGCTCTGGGCAGGCATGACGCGTGGCGACACACTGCTGCTTGATGTGCGCCCAGCACTCGAATACCATGCGGGGCACCTGCCTGGTGCAGTTTCGATCCCGCTGGAGGAATTGCCGACGCGCCTCGCAGAACTACCAACCGATTTCCTGTTTGTGACCTACTGCCGTGGCCCACTGTGCGCCTATGCAGATGATGCATTGGGGCAGATTCTTGCGAGCGGGCGGCGCGGTGCGCGGCTCGAAGAGGGCGTTGCAGAATGGCAGCAGGCTGGCTATCAAGTTGATCAGATCTCTCTGCTTGCTGGCTAACGGAAGGTGTGCTGCCATGACTAACCCCATATATCTCGACTATAACGCCACGACCCCAATCGATCCAGCGGTGCTCGATGCCATGCTTCCGTATCTGCGGGAGCATTTTGGCAACCCTTCGAGTGACCATTGGTATGGATATTGCGCCCGCGCAGCCGTTGACACCGCGCGTGAACAGCTTGCGGCTCTGCTCGGCGCACACCCAGCTGAGGTGGTGTTTACCGGTGGCGGAAGTGAGGCCAACAATCTCGCGTTATATGGGGTGGCGACGACTCGTCGGGCGAAGGGCACCCATATCATCACATCGGTGATCGAACATCCTGCCATCATAGAACCATTACGGGCGCTTGAAGACCGGGGGTATTGGGTCACCTATCTACCGGTCGATCAGGCCGGGCATGTCGATCCCGCACAGGTCGCGGCGGCGATCACTTCTGAGACCATTCTGATTTCGATTATGCATGCCAATAATGAGGTCGGAACCATCCAGAATCTCCAAGCGATTGCCGAGATCGCGCATGCCCAAGACATCCTGGTTCATACGGATGCAGCCCAATCGGTTGGCAAAGTGCCGATACGGATCGACACCCTGGGCGTGGATCTCTTAACGGTTGCCGGACACAAGCTGTATGCGCCCAAGGGTATTGGCGCGCTGATCGTGCGTCGGGGCATCACACTGGAGCCGCTCATTCGCGGTGCTGGCCATGAGCGTGGCTTGCGTGCGGGAACCGAGAACGTACCATCTATTGTTGGCCTTGGGCAGGCCGCAGCGCTTGTGGGAGAGCGGCTCGACGCCTATCAGGAGCGAACCCAGCGGCTGCGCGACGCACTCCATCAGGGTATCTTAGCTATGGTACCAGAGGCAATGCTCAATGGTCATGCAACCCAACGTCTCCCAAATACGCTCAATCTCAGTTTCCCTGGTGTGAACGCTGCAGCCCTACTTGCGCATATTCGTGATCAGGTCGCGTGTTCAACTGGTTCTGCCTGCCATGCTGGCCATGCTGAACCATCTCCTGTCTTGCTTGCAATGGGGCGAGAGCCCGCCCTTGCTGCGGCTGCGCTCCGCCTGAGCCTGGGTTGGG
>JANLSE010000336.1:0-3457 GCA_031362265.1 Roseiflexaceae bacterium | reverse complement strand
AGCGGAAGCCTGGAATAATACTGGAATAGTGCTTATTCATCTACAAAACAGTGTGGATTCGCACGCATGAGATCGTCACTAGAGCGGAAACCCTGCAATACCAATGGTGTGCCCATGCTACCCAATGCCACAATCGGCCCGGTAACCATGAAGGTGTAGCGACCAGTGCGTTTGGGATCGGGAAGCGAGCAGTAGCGTGCGAAGCCTTCTCGCCCTAACTCAGTCTCTACATATTCACGATCTGCACCCAATTTGAACCCTTGGCCGAAGATTTTGACCTGGAGCTGACGGAGAATGGTCTTATCAAAATCGTGTAGCGTTTGTGTAATGAAGAACCAGCCAACGCCGTATTTGCCGGTCATGCGGACACTCTGAGACAGCATGGAACGTGTGCTTGCGCCATCGGCTGTCGAACCGGCATGTTCCCCAGCAAAGAGATGTGCCTCATCGAGTAACACCAGCGCATTTGAGGTTTGGCCACCCTGGAATGAGCGATGAATGACTTGGCGCAGCCGAGTCAGGATTTCGTTGAGCAGGAAATAGGGTGGCTCGTTGGCATTTTCATGTGCAAATGAAAGTACCACTACAGCGCGATCACTCAGTACCTTTTGGATCAGTTGCGAGAGTGGCGTGCGGCCATCCTCGGTACGGAACGCCTGTAGTGCTGCTTCCCAGATTCGCTTGAGGCGTATTTCATCGAGTTGAAAACGTGCCAGAACATCGGCGGCACGTTGCCCTTCACCAGGCGCAGTGCCAGGGCGTGTTGCATAAATCACATCGGCGAAGCGCGCAAGATCCTTTACAAGCAATGCCAGGTCGCTGATACGAAGATCCTTGACTGGCCGCTTGCGCCCATCGCGATCAGCCAATTCACTCAGCAGGCCAGCCATACGCTCAGAAGCTTCGCGTTCTTTGTTAGCACCCTTAAACCCCAGGCTCGCAAAGAAATCGGCACGGCGCAGCATTTCTGTGAAGGCCTCCGGCCCCTCAAGCGCAACCTGATCGGTCGTTACAACCAGAACCTGACGTTTGCTGCGTAGCCCACCTAGGAGTTGCTTAATACTGAAATCGACGCGATGGTCGCCAGCTGCAAAACGGTCGCGGCCAAACTCACCCTGTGGATCGAGCACAAGCATACCAAGTTGTGGGTTAGCGGCAAAACCGGCCAAGATCTGGGCAGCCATAATCGATTTGCCACTGCGCGTCTGGCCGAAGATTCCAAGCATCACTGCTTCACCAAAACCACCTGCATCGGTGGACCCAAAATGGCGCAATGTGAACGGCACAGGCAACCCATCGCCGGGTGATTGGCCAGCATAGAAGATCCCTGGCTCCATGTGTACAAGATCTTGTAAGGTGGTTGCATCAGCGGGGAAGACAGGCGTTCCCGAAGGTGGTGGTGTCGAGAGGGTTGTGCGACGTAATACATGGCCGTGATCATCCAGCAAGAATACCCCTAGCGCCGAGAGTTGGGCGCTGGTAAGGTCACTTTCGCCAGAGAGGGCAGGAAGTGCACCCTGATGCTTGATAACCGCACGGATAACAGGGTCTTCGTGCCAGCGGTTGCGTGTGACGATCCCGCCTAATTGGCAGAGCGCCCGTTTACGATAGCTACGGCCATTAAAACGCTCAACCACCTCGAATGTCACCCATGCATGATCCAATGCACGATCACGAGCGGTTTCTAGAATATCGACGGTGAACGTCATTGTCGAATTAGGGCTACCGATTACCGCAATTGGCGCTGTTACCACCGCTGGGAGCAGCGGTGTAGATGGGCGGGCAACCAGCGTTTCAGCCGTCTCTCGCAGAGTGCGCATACTACCCCTGCTACTTAACGAACATAAATGCTAAACACTTGTTCGCAGTATACCAGCATTAGAACAGAAGATCAAGCCTGAAATTAGAACAGGATAGTAAAACGTTTGTGCGATTGGAACTTGCTAGGCTTTGTGTGTTGAAAAATCGGCATCTCTAGGCTAGCTTTCCATAAGCAAACGCGCCTGCTACCAGCCGCAATTGGGCATCTCAGTGGGTAGCGGGCGCGTTTAGTTGTATTGTTCTGTTATATTTAGATTCGCTCGGCGACGGCCGCACCAACTTCAGTGGTGGTATACACTCGCTCACCAGGTGTAGCAATATCGCCAGTAACAAACCCAGCATCAAGCGCCTGATTGACAGCCAGTTCAATGGCGCGGGCTTCTTCCTCTAGGCCAAGCGAAAGCCGTAGCAGCATGGCTGCACTCAGGATTGTTGCCAATGGGTTGGCAATGCCTTTTCCGGCAATATCGGGTGCGCTGCCATGAATTGGCTCAAATAACCCCATGCGGGTGCCGCGGCCAGTGCCAACCGCTGCGCCGAGTGAGGCAGATGGGAGCATGCCCATTGATCCAGCCAACATGGAGGCTTCATCAGTCAGAATATCGCCAAACATATTCTCGGTTACAATCACATCGAATTGTGCTGGGCGGCGGATGAGATGCATTGCGCATGCGTCGACAAGCACATGCTCCAACTGGATATCGGGGAACTCCTCGCGCATGACGCGGGTTGTCACACTACGCCACAGTCGTGAGGTTTCCATGACATTGGCTTTATCCACCGAGGTAAGCTTTTTGCGCCGCCCACGGGCCAGTTCAGCGGCGGCGCGTACAATACGCTCAATCTCGCCGGTTGTATAGACACACTCATCGCTGGCGCGCTCGCTGCCATCGGGTAGTGTTTCGCGTTTTTTTTCGCCAAAATAGATCCCGCCAGTTAGCTCGCGCACCACAATCAGATCAACCCCTTCGAGTAGTTCAGGGCGTAGTGGTGATGCAGCAAGCAGGCGCGGGTGTAGCGTGAGTGGGCGTAGATTGGCGAACAGCCCAAGCGCCTTGCGCATACCGAGCAGCCCTTGTTCGGGGCGTACCTTAGCTTCGGGGTTATCCCACTTTGGCCCACCAACAGCGCCAAGCAGAATGGCATCCGAATCACGGCAAAGCTGAAGCGTCTCCTCGGGAAGTGGCGTACCAGTAGCATCAATGGCACAACCGCCCAGTAATCCGGTATGCAGCGTCAGCGTATGGCCAAAGCGCTTGGCGGTGGCCACAAGTGCGCGTTGTGCCTCAGCAACAACATCCGGGCCGATTCCATCGCCAGGGAGTAGCGTAATAGTAGCGTGCATCAAATCCTCTCAGCCAACTATGCAAAGAACACTGCCCCGATTTATACCGCAGATGTGATTCTGGCGCAACTCGCCAGCCGATTGTCCCGATCTGCGCTGTCACTTGAGCGCAGGAGCTTTACTTGTAGCTCATGCAAAGCTGGTATACTATCTTCTCATAATAGCTACATTGGCATTCTGTGAAGGTTCGCCAAGCTGCCGATCCCGAGCAATTCCGCCAGACGCTTGATTTTATTCGCTACACCTGTAGTAGTGTGGGTATTATTCTCTAATCGGCTACGGGAGGTTGCA
>JANLSE010000329.1:0-7278 GCA_031362265.1 Roseiflexaceae bacterium | reverse complement strand
GGTAGCCAACTCTTCCGTGGTAGTGTTCGAACAAGCAAAATCGTGCGTGGCTATGATGAACTGATTGGGTTTCTGGGGCGCGATAATCTCTTCCCTGATGGGGCAGTGCTCCTTACTGGCACCGGCATTGTGCCACCTGATTCGATCTCGATTGATGCTGGCGATACCGTTGCAATTACAATTGAGGGGATCGGAACGCTGGTGAATCCAGTTGTCCGTGGCGGAGTCGCATAGCCGCTTATAACGCAAAGACGCAGAGATATCACTATTGTGCGCCCTGCGACGTTTGCGACACCGAGAAGGTAGTTGGTGTTGTAAAGCTCCTGCCTTATGCGATGATTTTATCTGAAAGGTCTCGAACCATAACTACTTGGAACATCATCGGTCATAGTTGGGCTATTGATCTGCTTGAACGCTCGATACGGGGCGGGCGGGTGGCGCATGCCTATCTGATTAGCGGCCCAGCACAAGTTGGCAAGGCACTCTTGGCCTTGCGGCTTGCTCAGGCACTGAATTGTGAGCACGGCGGGCCAGGGCCATGCCTGGAGTGCCGCAGTTGCAGGCGGATCGAGCGTGGCAACCATCCAGACTTCAGGATCGCGAGCCTAGCGACACAGGCGGCGAATGCCAAGGGTGATGAAGCGATTCGCCAGCGCGACCTCAAGATTGACACAATTCGTGAATGGCAAGCCGATATTACCCTTAAGCCATACGAAGCGCAACGGCGTGTGTTTATTCTTCAGGATGCTGAGCGTATGAGCGATGCAGCCGCAAATGCGATGCTCAAAACCCTTGAAGAGCCACCACCATACGCAACACTGTTGCTTGTCGCCAACACAGCTGGTGATCTCCTGCCAACAATTGTCTCACGCTGTCAATCGCTCAAGTTACGCCCAGTTCAGCGCAGTATCTTGGCTGAAGCGTTGCAAGAGCGTGGGGTTAGCGCAGAAGATGCGCGCTTACTAGCGGCGTGGAGTGGCGGGCGGCCAGGCTGGGCCTTACGCATGCTCGAAACGCCGGACGATCTAGCAGCCCAGCAGAGCCTCCTGGATGAACTGGCCACCCTGAGTCGCCAGAACCGCCCGGAGGCATTACGCTGGGCCGAGGAGCAGGCCAAGCTGTTCCGTGGCGGTGAGCAGGAATCGGTCTATGCAGCCATCGAACTCTGGCAATCCTGGTGGCGCGATGTGCTGCTGATCAATGTTGGCTGCCCGGAGGCAATCACCCATATTGATCGGCTCAGCGATTTAGAGCGCGCCGCTACCCACCATTCAGCAACCGATATTCTTGGCTACCTCCGCCGCATGAGCGCTGCTGCCAAACAGATCCGTGAGAATACCAACCCTCAACTGGCACTCGAAAATCTCGCATTGCATGTGTGAGCGCAGAACGCATAACGCAAGAACGCAGAGAACGGAAACGCAAAGGCGCAAAGGCGCAAAGATGCGAAATCTAATAAGGCCAGTTCCACCGCTCTATCGTTCCACCGCTCTATCGTTCCACCGTTCCATCGTTCCACCGTTCCACCGTTCCACCGTTCCATCGTTCCGTCGCTCTGTGTCACTGCTTCCGTGCGCCGGCAATCTGTTCAACTTTGCGGAAGAAATCGCCAAAGATTGCATCGCGATTGACGGTTATTGCTTCGAGGATGAGGTGCCTACGTGGGTCGATGCCCCATACCATTTCATTACTTAAAATTGGGCTGTGAGTCACTACTGTTTGAAGCCACGCCGGGTTAATCAGCCACGCAACCGGGCCCATATCCCAGATTTCCTTGGACCACGCATAGCGGTCGGTGTGGTAGCCGGCAAAAATCTCGCACAGATAATCGCCAATTGCGCCCCGGCCACGCAGATAGCGATCCAATTCGGCCTCGGTTGTACGAAGATGCTCGGTGACATTGATACATGGCACTAACACAAGTGGCGCACCAGAATCCAGTACAACCCGCGATGAGTGGTGATCCTGCATAATATTGAATTCCCACGAGTGGGGCCATGAGGTCGGGTGGCCAGCCAACCAGACAATCACAATCTTCTCGGCGATTGAGGGATCAATCAGCAGTGCCGAAGCCACATTGGTGACCGCGCCAATCGCAACCACATATAGTGGCCCAGAGCGCTCGGCATGGGCACGTGCAATCAGATCCTGTGCGGCAGCACTGTGTACTGGTTTGTCGCGCGCTGGTAGCCAACTGGTTGAGCCGCGATAAATTGGTGCCGCATCTGGCATCCCCAATTGAGCCAATACGCGCACAATCTCATCATAGCTACGCTCCATACCATCGCCAGGGCTGTCTGAGCGCTTGTTATGGAAGGGTGCCGCATAGATTGCCTCGACCAGCATACGATCGGGTGAGAGCAGCGCATAGGCAAGCGCAAACTGGTCATCGATCTCGTTGTAGGTATCGGTATCAATCACAATCGAGACCTGACCGGTGGGCGGTTCCAACAATGCAAGGCGCTTGGCATCGGTAAGCGTGGTCATACAGGCTCCTTATTCGGCGGTAGATAGGATGATGCCCAATGATAGCACACGAATAGCGAGCCTTCTCAGGCTGGTTCTGATTGTAATTTTTCTGGTATCCTAGCAGGTGACCTCTAAATCGCGCCCTCTTTCATCGCCTCGCAATGCGGATTCGTTGCGGGCGAACACGTGCCGCATGGCGCGACGACCATGGTGGCAGGATATAGGCGGCGTGGTATCGCCCCTACCCTCATTGGATCGCGATGCCCCATGTTGCCGTGCCACCGCCCTCGCTCCATCCGCAGCCGTGGCATGACCACAGATGGTGGAAGTGCCACAATCCTAGAATCGGGATCCAAGGGCGAAGCCCTGGCCGTGGGGTGCCGGGGCGGACGGAACCGCCCTGGCAAAGATTGAAAAGCCACCAACATGAGAGAAGTGCGCTGGGTTTGGGGCAGCACGATATTCCAAAGATCAATCTACCATATCTTGATGGAGGCCTACTTAATCGGTTCGCTCCCGATCCTGATCTCGTACGAGCGCAGACCTGTGGTATAATCCGCCAAATCCCGTTTGCAATTGTTATCCGCGCGCGTGAATACCATTCATAGAGCTACTCGCGTTGCGCTACCCACCAGGAGTCGCCATGAGTGATGGGATCGCAATCGAAATGCGCGGCGTTGTCAAGCAGTTCGGCGAGGTCAAGGCGGTCGATCATGTCAATATGCAGATTCGCGATGGTGAATTCTTCTCAATGCTTGGCCCATCTGGCTGTGGGAAGACAACCACCCTGCGCATGATTGCCGGCTTTGAATATCCGACCGGTGGCGAGATTCGCCTCCATGGTCAAGCCATTGGCAGTACCCCACCCTACCAGCGTAATGTCAATACTGTCTTCCAGTCGTATGCGCTCTTCCCGCATATGACAGTAGCAGAGAATATTGCATTTGGCCTTGAGATGAAGAAGACTCCACGAGCCGAGGTTGATAAGCGCGTTAACGAAGCGCTCGATATGGTGCGCTTAAATGCCTTTGGATCGCGCCGACCACGCCAACTCTCAGGCGGCCAACAACAGCGAGTTGCGCTTGCACGGGCGCTCGTCAATCGCCCTGAAGTATTATTGCTTGATGAACCACTCGGTGCGCTCGATCAGAAGCTACGCAAAGAGATGCAGATTGAGCTCAAGCGCCTACAGGAGCGTGTTGGTATTACCTTCATCTTTGTGACTCACGATCAAGAAGAAGCACTGACAATGAGCGACCGCATTGCTGTCATGAGCCAGGGTAAGGTACTACAGATCGGGACGCCAACCGAAATTTATGAGCGTCCAACATGTCGCTTCGTGGCCGATTTCATTGGTGAGACAAACTTTATCGATGGCACAGTCAGCGCCACCGAAGGCATGAGCGGCCCAGATTATTGCGTTGCACTCACAACCAGTTCGGGGTTAACAGTCCGTGGCCTAAGCGCCCGATCTATTGCTCTTGGTACCCCCGCCACGCTCTCCATCCGGCCTGAAAAGGCGCATCTGTCACTTGCCGAAGCACCAGCAGGAACCGCAAATACCTTCCGCACCAGCATCGATCGGGTCGCATATATTGGTAGCGATACTCGTATGCAGGTGCAGTTTGCTGGTAAAGAGTTTGATGTTTGGGAGCAAAATACTCGGTCGACCCTCGATCGCGAGGCCTATTGGAATGCTGGCGAGCAGGGGCACCTGTGGTGGCCAACCGAAAATGCGCTTATCCTGACTGAGTGAGGAGACGACCATGGCTGTCCAAAGCGTTTCCCGATCAGATCTTGAACGGCGCCTTGAGCGACAACGCCGCAGTGAGTTGCTTTCGCTACTCAGCCCTGGCCTGTTCTGGTTGATCCTGTTCTTCGCAGTACCCTTGGTTGTGATCGTGATTTATAGTTTCATGACACCCGGCAGTACCGGGCGCCCAGAGTTACCACTGACACTAGACAACTACGGGCGACTCTTCACTGAAGAGCTCTTTGTCAACGCCTATATCCGTTCACTCTGGATTGGCTTCGCGACAACCGTATTTTCACTACTCATTGGCTACCCGATGGCGCTATTCATCATTCTGGCTGCGCCGCGCTGGCGAACAGTGCTCTTGCTGCTTGTACTGATCCCGTTCTGGACTAATTTCCTTGTGCGAACCTACGCTTGGATGATCATCTTACAGAATAATGGGCTCGCGAATAACATTATCCAGTTTCTCGGGTTCCCGCGCCAAACGCTACTTAATACAACCGGCGCAGTTCTGGTAGGCCTCGTCTATGGCAATTTGCCTTTTATGGTGTTGCCGCTTTACGCCTCAATAGATCGCTTTGATTTTACGTTGATGGAGGCCGCCAATGATCTTGGGGCGAATAAGTGGCGCGCCTTCCTACGGGTTATGCTGCCACTGACCATGCCAGGTGTTGCGGCAGGATCGGTGCTGGTCTTTATTCCAACTGTTGGGCAATTCGTTATTTCAGATCTGCTAGGTGGCGCAAAAGTCGATCTGCTGGGGAACCTGCTGCAACGATTATTTCAGCGATCCAATCCACCAAATTGGCCGCTTGGCTCGGCTATGGCGCTGATCTTTATGGTGGTGCTCACAATTGGAATTATTATCTACTTCCGCAATACAACGGAGGACGACCGATGATTGAAACAGCCTCCGCAGCCCACGCCGCAGCGCCACCCCGCATTGAGGCACATCGCCGTAGTTTCGCTAGTTGGTTCCACGCAGTGTTCTCGGTTCTAGCATATATCTTTCTGTATGCACCAATCGTCATTCTGGTGCTCTTCTCATTCACCCCCGATCCATTTGGCGCGCGTATGACTGGCTTTACCTTCAGCTGGTATACCGAACTGCTTGCGGATCGCCGCCTAATGACAGCAACAGTCAATACGCTCGAAGTCGGCATCATCTCAACCATCATCTCCACTATTTTAGGAACAGCTCTGGCCCTATCCATGGAGCGCTATCGCTTCCGTGGCCGTACTGGTGTTGATGCGCTGCTGTATCTACCAGTCGTTATTCCCGAAGTTGTCATGGCGCTGTCGCTGCTAGCTTTCTTTGCATTTAGCCTTGCGCTGCTGGAAACTACTACTGGTATTGGTATCGATAATGGCCTTGCAACTGTCGTTATCTCGCATGTCGCATTTAGCATTTCGTTTGTTGTGATTGTTGTGCGTGCCAGTCTGAAGGGCTTTGATAAGCGGCTTGAGGAGGCAGCCCAGGATTTAGGGGCTACCCCCTGGCAGACATTCTGGCGAATTACATTTCCGATCATCTTGCCTGGTATTATTGGCGGCGCGCTGCTTGCCTTCACAATCTCACTCGACGACTTCATCATCAGCTTTTTCACAACTGGCCCTGGCTTCAATCTACTGCCCGTAGAGGTATATTCCCAGGTAAAGCGTGCTGTTACGCCCAAGATCAACGCAATCTCAACATTAATGCTGCTCGTGTCGATGATACTCGTCTTCTTGTCGCAGGCAGTTCAACGGCAAAAGTGAGAAGGCAACACCAAGAACAAGAGGGCACCCAAACCAAAAACCATTGTACGGGCGAACCTTGTGTTCGCCGCGCTAAGAACCAAAAAACCAAGAACCGCTTCAATGCCTCAACGCTCAACGCTTTTCGCTTCAATGCTTCAATGCTTCATTGCTTCATTGCTTCATCTCGAAAGGAGATCCCATGCGATTCCAGGCAAAGATTCTCGGTCTACTCACTGCTATGCTGCTGATACTGGCAGCCTGTTCAAGCGCTGCGCCCAGCAACCCTGGTACAGGTGCTGCCCCTGAGCCAACGAAGGCAGCAGATGCTCCAGCCGCTAGTGGCGATTTGGTTGTCGACAGATCCAAACTCTCCCAGAAACTGAGTGTGTACAACTGGGCCGATTATATGTCGCCCGAGGTATTGGAATCATTCAAAGCCGAGTATGGGGTCGAGATTGTTCTTGATGTTTATGACAATAATGAGGACATGATCGCCAAAGTACGTACCGGTAACTCTGGCTACGATGTCGTTTTCCCATCCGATTATGCTGTCGATATTATGATCAAGGATAAGCTGATCGCGCCACTCGACAAATCGCTGCTACCAAACATCAAGAACCTCAAACCCGCCAACATGGGACTATACTACGATAAAGATAATGCCTACTCATTGCCATATAACGAAGGGTTGACTGGCATTGCGTATCTGAAAAGCAAATTCCCCACACCACCAGATAGCTGGGGGCTTTTCTTCGACCCCAAACAGGCCGAGAAGATCACTGGCCAATTTTCGATGTTGGATGATGAGCGCGAGGTACCAGGGGCGGCCCTGCGATTCCTAGGAAAGTCGCTCAACGACACCAATGCCGATGACCTGAAGCAGGTTGAAGAGGTTCTCAAAGCACAGAAGCCCTTTATCGCCTCGTACGATAGCAGCAGTAATGCGCGCAAATTGGCGAGCGGTGAAATCGTGGCTGCCCATATCTATAATAATGCGGCTATGCAGGCACGCCTAGGGCTAAGTGGTGAATTCCCTGGCAACTCGGACGTTGGATTCTTTATGCCCAAAGAGGGTGGGACGATCTGGCAGGACAATGCTGCAATTGTAGCTGGTTCACCCAATATCTATACCGCGCATGTCTTCTTGAACTACCTTATGCGCCCGGATATTGCTGCCAAGAATACTGAGTTCCTACTTGGCATCACGCCAAATGCCGAAGCCGAGAAGATGCTTCCTGATAACATGCGTGCGCTCTATGGTGAAGGGTTCGCCCCGGACGCGGAAACCCTCAAGCGCACCGAGTGGATTGAGC
>JANLSE010000260.1:0-8592 GCA_031362265.1 Roseiflexaceae bacterium | reverse complement strand
GCCGCAGATGCGCGCCCTTGTTGATCGCCGTCGGCGGGTGATTATAGGTCGCATTGCGCAAGAGTTCGTTCATATCGGCAGTCGAGATGCGCTTGCGCCGCTCACGGGCGATTTCTAGTGCCAATGTCAATACCTGCCCGGTGCGCTGGCCGTTTTTGGCCGAGATGAATAAGATTGGTGCGTATGGAATGAACTTGAATGCCTCACGAACATGGCGCTGGAAGGCATTAAAGGTCTCGTTATCCTTGACAATCAGATCCCATTTGTTCACCAGAATTGCCACACCCTTAAGTTGCTCAAGGATCATCCCAGCGACATGGGTATCCTGTGCTGTTACACCCTCACTCGCATCGATCAGCAGCAATGCCACATCGCAGCGCTCGATCGCACGCAGTGTGCGTAACACACTATACTTCTCGATCCCACGTTCTACCCGGCCACGCCGCCGAACACCTGCCGTATCAATCAGCAGAATATCCTTGCCATATGCCTTGATTGGGGTATCGATTGAATCACGAGTTGTTCCTGGGATTGTACTCACGACACTGCGCTCCGTACCCAGCATCTTGTTCAAAAGTGATGATTTACCCACATTAGGGCGACCAACAATCGCAATCTTGGCAATATCATGATCTTCATCTTCTGGAACAACTGGCAGGTACTCAGTAATCTTGTCCAATACATCGCCAGTACCGATTCCATGGTATGCACTCATTGGGATGGGGTCACCCAGGCTAAGTGCATAAAACTCAACGGCGTCCATTGATCGTTCGGGGTTATCGGCTTTATTTGCGGCTACCACAACGGGTTTGTTACTAGGCCGTAGCACATCTGCTACCGCTGAATCAGCTGCCGTTAAGCCTTCACGGGTGTCGACAAGAAAAATGATTGCATCGGCTTCCGCAATTGCCAGTTCGGCCTGTTCACGCACACGCCGCGCGATTTCCAATTGTGGTGTACCTTCGGTTAAATCATCTTCTTGGAGCAGTAAACCAGCGGTATCAACAACCGTAAATACACGCCCATTCCAGATAGTGTCGCCATACAGGCGATCGCGAGTGGTGCCTGGCATGTCTTCGACGATTGCCTTACGCTCGCCGATCAGACGGTTGAAAAAGGTCGATTTGCCGACATTGGGACGGCCGACCAGTGCGATGATTGGTTTCATTGTGTATTACGCTCTGTCTGGGTTGTTATGTAGCCCTTCGCTCGTGCACGGGCCAATGCCGCGACGGCGGCGCTATCGAATTCACTGCCAGCGCGCTCTGTAAGATACGCGATGGTATTTTCTGCTGTCCATGGTTCTTTATATGGTCGTGAGCTTGTGAGTGCATCGAACACATCGGCCACTGCAACAATCCGCCCAATCCGCGTGATTTCATCGCCGCCAATCTTGTTTGGGTAGCCTTTGCCATCCAAGCGCTCGTGATGTTGCAGGAGTGCTGGAAGCTCTTCTTGCAAGAGCCAACGAAGCTCCTCTTGGCTCATAATATCGTAGCCTTTGACCGTATGGCTACGCATCTCATCCAACTCGGCGTCATCTAGGCGCCCAGGCTTATCTAACACAACATCGGGGATGCCAATCTTGCCGATATCGTGCAGAAGGCTACCAAGGCGCACATGATAGACATCCTCATTTGCCAGGCCCAGCTCGCGTGCAATTGCCACCGAGAAATCGGAGACACGCTGTGAATGCTGTTTATTATAGCGATCGCGTGCGTCGACTGCTGCTGCAAGTGCTTTGATCATGCCCATTAACATGTTCTGCGTATCGCTATACAATCGCGAAAGTTGCAGAACAGTGCCTGCCAGATTAGCAAATGACTTAAACAGATCAACATCGTCCTCACAAAACGGCCCACCGATTTTGTTCAGTGCTTGTGCTCCGCCAATAATACGTGCGTTAAGCATGCCACGCTCACCGCCCAATAGAATACTTGGTGCCTGGAGTGGTACACATAAGATCGAGCGTGTTACAAAACCGCTCTTTTCATCGACGCGTTGGTAGTGGCGTTCATCCTTTGACACATCGGCAACGAGTACTACTTCACCTGTTGCAACGACATGACCAATAATTCCTTGGCCATACGGTACTGTCATCCCTGCGATTTGTTCGCCATGTGCCCCAGTAGCTACATGGGAGCGCAGCACTGCTGGGCCAGAATCCTGGCGTTCATCCACTTCCCAAACCGAAGTCGCTTCGACTTCTAACAGATCACGTGCATAGGTCATGATCAGCGTGAGCAGTTCATTACGATCAAGTGTGGTGGTGAGGCGTGCCTGAATATCTGCAAGGGCGCGGGCGCGGCGCTCGCGGCGTTGCGCCTCATCCAGCAAGCGCGCTTTCTCGATCACGCTTGCCATATTATTGCCGAGTACCCGCAGCACCATTAATTCTTCATCACTATCAATCGCATGGTGCGGGATGTTAAATACCTGCACAACACCAACAGGCCGTTGTTGTACCGCGAGCGGCAAGCAATACATGGTCTCCAAACGCATCTGAGCCAGCTCGCCAATGCGAGTATACCAGCGTGGATCCTTGGACACATCTGGGATGAAGAGTGGTTGACCAGCCAAGAGGCTTGCTCCGGCGATTCCACGATCGGCAGGGATGCGGGTGCCGATCAAATCGCGGCTGGATTCATCACCACGTACCACCTGAAACACCAGTTCGTGGCGCACTGAATCATAGAGATAGAGCGTACCAGCTTCTGCGCCAGCTGCCTCAACAAACAGATCGAGCGTTCGAGCGAGCAGTGAATCCAGGTTTGTATCTTCGGCGATTTGCAGGGCCTGCTGCATAATCTCGACAACACGACGATAATCGATTTCTCGTACCATGGCCCCTCCTTGGCGTATCTTAGCCCTCGCGGGTTAATGCTCGCACATAACGAAGAACCTCATCCGGTTCGCCAGCAACAGCTACTGGAATGCCTGCATCCGCCGAAATTTGCTCTAATGAAATACCATCGAGCGTACGCAGACCGGAATGATCGAACATAACTCGCGGGAGTAGCGCCCGTGTCGCACCACTCGCCTTGAGTGCGGGTATCACATCCTGTGCCATGAGTAACCCTGAGACAGTCACAGTTTCGCCAAAGAACTGATTAACAATCGGCAATAGATGCGCCTGCATCCCATCAATCCGGTTCAATCGGTCGATCACACGTTGCATGATTGGCGCAATTAAGGTTGCACATACCAACGTGAGTTCTGTTGGCCGTGGCATACGCGCTGGAAGTCGGCGTTGTGCCTTGGCCCACCCATCAAGGAAATCGCGGGTCATCCCAACACCGTTTGAAAACTGCGGCATGCCATCATACAGACTTGCTGGTGGCAGTTCGCGCTCAGCAATCAGATAGAATTCATCCGAAGGATACACCAGTGCAATCCCATGCATCTCGCGATAACGTGACTGATAGACCTCAATCAGGTCGACGATCCGCCCAGCCTCATCTGGCCGATAACAGCGCATTGGCACATCCGTCGCGACGATCTGGCGTGCACAATGGCCAAGATTAAGTGTGAGGGATTCAGGCTTCGGGCTCAGGGAGATGTCACTCCGCTGTATGTGACTCCTGACCTCCGACCCCTGATCCACAACCGCTTCATCCCAGAGTGGCTGGCGTTCCCAGTTTTCGTTGATCCACTCAGGTGTTTCATGAATATGGATGGCAGCACGGATGGATTGTGGCCGTTTGCCCTCAAAGCGATACTTGGTCAGGCCAACAGGAACAACCGCAATGGTTTGGACAATTGGGTACAGTGCTGCCAATTCACGAATACTCTGGTGGAGTACATCACCATCATTTAATTCGGGGAGTGCCACGATCTGGGCATGAACTGAGATTCCCATGGCTCCCAAACGCTGAATCTGTGCAATCACATCGGGTACATCAGGTTTCCCTAATAATACGGCTCGTAGTGCCTGATCGGTTGCGTGAACAGAAATATACTGTGGGCTGAGGCGCTGTTCCTCGATGCGTTGCCAATCTTGCTCACTCAGGTTCGTAAAAGTAACAAAATTGCCATATAAGAACCCAAGCCGGTAGTCATCGTCTTTCAAATACAATGATTTACGCATCCCTTTGGGCATCTGGGTTAGGAAGCAGAATGGACACTTATTATTGCAGGTACGCAGTCGATCAAATAATGGCTCAACAAACTCAATGCCAAGGTCATCATCAAATGCTTTTTCAATCTCATAGATTGTTTCATCTTCACCATGTCGTACCAGTAATTCAAGCTGCTCTTCAGCCATAGCAAAGCGGTAATCAATCACATCGCGTAGGCGATGCCCATTGATTGCAACGATCGAATCTCCAGCCTCTAGGCCAAGCTCAGCAGCAATACTCCCAGCAATAATGGCCGATACCGTACCACCCTCGCCAGTGATATTCTTTAAATCTGGTTGATACTCCATCCGTGTATGTGCCTCAATCCACAATGAGTACTATAAACCTGAAAAGTACGGGGGAGGCCCGTACTGCATGGTATTATAACATTAATTCTTGACTTTCAGCGCTCATTACACATGTATACCAGGAGGCCGTGTGTTGCCCGGAACAATCATCTTCTTAAATGGAACCACAAGCGCCGGTAAGAGCGCAATCATTACGGAATTACAGCGCATGCTTGAAGCCCCATTTCTAGAGGCAGGGATCGATAAGTTCATTTTTATGCTGCCAGCGCGCTACTTGGATTTTCCGGCCTGGAATGAAGTGCTTGGCCATGCTGCCTATGCTGGGCCGCTTGGGCATACCCTATTCTCCGGAATGCACCATGCGATTGCAGCCATGTCACGTGTTGGCAATCATATCCTCGCCGATCATGCGCTTGTCGAGCCTGCTTGGGTGCAGGAATGTGCAGCCCTTTTCGCAGATCTTCCAGCCTTCCTGATCAGAGTGCAGTGTGAGCCGAAGGTGCTTGAGGCGCGTGAATTGGCACGTGGTGATCGAACTCCCGGCCAGGCAATGAAGCAGTATGAACGTGTTCATGCCCATGGGATCTATGATTTTGAGGTTGACACCTCATACACATCGGCGGTAGATTGCGCACAACAGATCGTAGACTTCCTGGCATCTGGAGAGCGTCCAAAGGCATTCAAGCAAATTCAGAATAGTGGCTTATTGTAAGTTATTTAGATATTCACCACAGAGGCACTGAGATTCTGAATCTCGGTGCCTCTGTGGTGAATATTCTTAGCGAAGGTAGGCTGCTGCAACTCCACCATCGACGGTTAGTGTGCCGCCAGTTGTTCGGCTGCCACGTGGGCCGGCGAAGAAGCTAATTGCCTCCGCAATATCTTCGGGATACACATTCACCTTGAGGGTTGTGCGTTGGCGGTAGAACTCTTCTAGCTCCTCGGGTTTGATGCCATACCCGGCTGCACGCGCCGCTCGCCAGCCAGCATCCCAGATACCACTACCCTGAATGACCGCGTCGGGCATGACTGAATTGACACGAACTCCCATTGCGCCGCCTTCTTCTGCGAGGCAGCGTGCCATATGCAGTTCTGCGGCTTTGGCCGCGCTATAGGCAGTTGCCCCACGCCCAGCATAGACACTGTTCTTGCTGGCAACGTATACCAGGCTGCCGCCGATCTGCTGTTGCCGCCAAATGCGGAATGCAGCCCGACTCACCAAGAAATAGCCTTTCGCCAAGATATCGAACGTCTTATCCCAATCGGCGACTGTTGTATCTTCGATTGGCGCACTAATTGCCACACCCGCATTACTGACAACAATATCGACGCCACCATACGCCAGTACAACTTCCTCGAACGCACGTTGTACAGCCTCTTCACTTGTGACATTGCAGCTCAGGGCGATTGCTCGCCGGTGGCCATATTTCTGGCAGAGTTCGGCCGCAACAAGTTTGGCGCCTTCCAGATTAATATCGACGATTGCAACATGTGCGCCATCCTGCGCCAAGCGCCGCGCTGTTGCACGCCCAATGCCACTTGCTCCACCTGTCACAAGTGCCACCCGGCCAGCTAATTCACGTGGTGCCGGGCGTAGTTTCAACTTATATTGCTCAAGCGGCCAGTATTCAATTGCGAATGCCTCAGCCTCACTCAGGCTGGTATAATCGCTCAGGGCTAGGCTGCCACCAATCACACTAATTGCACGCCAGTAGAGCTGATTGCTTACATCGGCACCAAGTGCATCATCGCCTGCCGTAATCATCCCTACGCCGGGGATGAGCACAATCCGTGGTGCAGGATCCATCATCACATCTATTGCTGCGCGGTGGCGTTCAAAATACTGCTCGTAGCTCGTGATATACGCAGCGATATTTGCCTGGAGCTTGGGGATGAGTGTCTCCGCTGTGTCGCCCACGGCGGCATCGACAAGCAGCGGTATACGTTTGGTATTGACAAGATGATCGGGGCAAGCCGCGCCAACTTGGGAGAATTCTGCGACACCAGCCGACCCAACAAAATCCAGCACTTCTGGTGAGCTGTCTACCTGAAGCACCGCTGGTCGCCTGGCACTGAGCGCACCACGAACCGCTGGCAACACAGCGAGTAATAATTCCCGCCGCACATCCTCGGATAGTGCAGGGAATGCCGTACCGGCAAAGACCTTCCGGCCAGCGCTCCGTGTCGCAATAAACTCCTCGGCCTCGCTGATCCGCGCAATCGTTTTGTGATACACCTCACGGCTGGTTTCGCCCCATACTGTCAGGCCGTGTTTGCCCATCACAACCAGTTCTGCCTTGGGGTTTTGCGCAACGCCCTCGCCGATCCAGTTGCTAAGTGTAAACCCTGGGCGAATATAATCGACCCACACAAGTTTATCGCCCCAGAGCTGCTCACACAACGCCCGCCCACCCTCGGCACATGCCAGGCTGATAATCGCATCCGGATGGGTGTGATCAACATGTGGCGCTTCCAAAAACGCATGTAAGAGTGTCTCAATACTCTGGCGTGGCCGATCTGGTGCGAAGGTACAGCGGCCTAAGTAAGCTACCATCTCTTCATCAGTCATCTCTGCACGTTGCATCAATGGCAGAATCTCATCCAATTGCAGCCCAGCAAAGCCGCGCTCGGTGATAGAAGCTACATCACTACCCGAGGCCTTGACCCACAAGACGCTGGCCGCACGCCCGAGGTGGTCGGTGTCAGCGAGTTTTGCGCTGGTATTGCCGCCGTAAATATTGACAACACTACGGTCGCGGCCAAGTAAATTTGAGCGATATACCAAGCCGCCCAAATCGGGCAACTTTGCGGCGTCTGCATCATTCCAGAGGTTTGTAGGCATAGATGACTCCGTGTTATACCAAATCCACTAATACATCTTGTTTAACTAATTCATCAATGATCTGTTTTGGTGCACTCGTGTCCGTAATGATTCTATCAATCTCGCGTGGTAGTGCAAATGCGCTAAACTGGGTTATTCCAAATTTGCTTGCATCGGCGATCCCAATCACAACCTCAGATGCCGCCACCATCCATTGTTTCAGTTGTGCCTCATCCAAATCATTCTCAGTTAAGCCATCGCGGCCAGTTACTCCGGCAGCGCCAAAAAACCCAATATCAACACGCATACGCTCGAGAAGTGCATGGCTCGTTACACCAACCAATGAGCTTGAGCGCCGCCGCATGCGGCCACCAACAACAATTGTTGTAATACCTTGCGAAAAATTCAATTCCAACGCAGTATACAGTCCATTCGTGACTACCAGCAAATCCTCATAATCCTTAATAAGTCGCGCGATTTGCAATGCTGTTGAACTTGCATCTAAGAAAATGCGTTGATGCGGTTGGATCAGCGCAACTGCGGCCTGTGCGATCCGACGCTTTTCCTCGATCTGTTGCTGGCTGCGTGCTGCAAATCGTAACTCCAATCGCCCACGCCCCGAAACGACTGCGCCACCATGGATGCGTGTTAGTAACCCTTGCGACTCAAGTTGATCAAGGTCTTTGCGAACGGTGACCTCGGAGACACCCAGAATCTGCGCAAGCTCTACAACCGAAGCACGCTCATTGGTGCTTAGTTGCGTCAGAATGCGCTCACGCCGATCTTCGGGTGCCTCGCGATGGTCATCGCTCATAGGTGTTCCAAGGTTAATAATACTTGTCAGCGGTTAAGGACTCACGGCTTCATCACAATTCAATGAATCCCTGATCGCTAACCGCTGACCCGTTATCTACTTCGCTTCCGCCTCAACATTGGTCTTGTCGTAGATCGAGAAAGGCCCCATCTTGACGCGTAGTGAACCCTTGCGGCCTGGATCTGCCTCAATTGTGTATGTACCCATCCGGCCAGCCTTGAACTGCTCACCCTCCTTGCCCTCAATCGCACCAGTGGCAAGCATATAGGTGGTGTAGTAGGTCAAGTAGCCGAGGTCCTTGAAGCTCCAGAGGGCGAACTGTGGCGCACAACCACTCATGGTGTAAGAAACCATTTCGGCAGGTAAGCCGAGCCCGGAGACCTTGACCTTGTCACACAAGCCCTCATCGGTCATGGCTTTGGCGGCAGCCGCGATACCAACCGTGGTTGGCGCCATAATCAGCTTCAGGTTGGGGTGCTTGTCGACCAACGCGAGTGCCTGCTTGTAGCTTTCCTCACTCTGGTCGTTGCC
>JANLSE010000254.1:0-13918 GCA_031362265.1 Roseiflexaceae bacterium | reverse complement strand
CATGGGAAGATGACCCAAATTCGATCCTGTTTGTTGGCGAACTACGAAACGAGAGCGGTGCCGCTCGAGAGCGAATCCAGGTACAAATTGAGTTGCTGAACGAGGCCGGTGAGGTTATGGCAAGCAGCAACGGTTTTATTGAGCGAAGTTACCTGAATGCTGGCGAAATTTCACCATTCCATGTCTACTTTACTGGCGCGGCGCTTCCATCGGTGGCGTTCACAACCTATCGCATTCTGGTTCAAAGCGTGAGCTTGGGCGACTTTACACGCGGTTACACAATTGTCGATGGCTTACAGTTTACTGTAGATCAAGTTGGCCAGGGGTCGTTTGGAAATGCGCCCGTCATCCGTGGGACATTCTTGAATAATCGCGACACTGCCGTTGGGTTCCCTAAAATCATTATTGTTTTCTACAATGAGGCCGATCAAGTGATTGGCGTAACCGATACTTATGCTGCCACATCCGGCCCAGGCAACCTACTGCCCGCAAAAAGTATCTCGCCATTTGAAACCAATATTGTGATTCTCACTGAGCGTAACCCAACCAGCTATATGCTGTATGTAGAGGCAAACAGATCTTCGTAGAGCGCAAGAGCGCAGAGCGCAAGAGCGCAGAGCGCAAGAGCGCAAGAGCATTGAAGCAGTTCTTGTTCTCTTGTTCTCTTGTTCTCTTATTCTCTTGTTCAGGTTCCTTGGTTCTTAGTAGGCGAACACAAGGTTCGCCCGTACGATGGTTCTTGGTTCCTTGGTTCCCTTCGGCTACGCTCAGGGCAGACTTGGTTCTGCGGTTCTGCGGTTCTGCGGTTCTCTTGGTTCTGCGGTTCTTGTTCTCGGCCTACTGAATCCTGCCAAACTGCTTGGTGAGTTGTTGTTTGGTGAGGATAATGACCGTCGGGCGGCCATGCGGACAGGTGCGTGGGCCATGACAGCGGGCAAGCTGATCGACGAGCGCCTGTTGTTCAGCAGAGGTGAGTGGCTGGCCGGTACGTACCGAAGTATGGCAGGAAAGTGTGATCAGCATTTCCTCGCGCCAGTTTTCGGGTGTACTGCCACCAGCACCACTGAGATGATCCGCAACCTCTAATAGTGCTACTTTCACTTCATCGGCGGCAACACTAGCGGGTACTGCACGAACACGCACTCCCTGCTCAGCCTCTTCAAGCTCGAAGCCCCACTCGGCAAGCGCTGCACTGGCACTCAGGAGTGTTGCCTGAGTCGCAGGTGGCATCACCACAATTTGTGGGATGAGCATGCGCTGGCTTTCAATTGACCCTCGGCCACGTTGATCCATTAAGCGCTCATAGGTAATGCGCTCATGGGCAGCATGTTGATCAACTAGGTATAGATCCCCTTCTGGGCCTTCGGCGAGCAGATACATACGTGCCAGTTGAGCGAGTGTGCGCAGGCGTGGTAAACCTGCTCCAGGGGCCTGAGGTCGCTGTTCGGCGGTCGGGGCGCGGGGAGATTCGGAGATAGGCAGATTCGGAGACGGGGAGACAGGGAGACGCGGAGCTGGGCTTGTTGTAGGTATGGTGAAGCTGGCAGATAGTTCCGTTTCCTTAAGGTCTTCTGTAGGAGCCTCGTTATGGGTTGGTGTGCCAGCCTGTAGGCTTTCTAATGCATAATCTCGGCCTTGAATTGCATCTTGAGATTCTTGTTCTGCTGGCTTGATTTGCTGATCTTCTAGCCCCTGTTCCCTGGCTGCTGGCTCAAAACGAGGCACAGCCGTTTCACGGATACCGCGTGTGGGTATTGGTTCCTGAGTAGGCAATACGTGGGCTTGCGGTATCTCCTGGTCTCCTGGTCTCCGTTCGGCTGAGCTCACGGCGAAGCCTGTCTCCTGGTCTTCTAGAGGCGCCATCGGCAATTCATTCGGTATAACCCCTGGCCCCTGAATCACAAACTCGGTCTGTTCTGGCTCATCCTCATCGGCCCAGGCAGGTAGATTGCTAGGCGGCGGTGGGATGATCGAGCCACCCTCCCAGCCCTGTACAACAATATTGGCCTGAACTAGGTTGCGAATGGAGCGTGCAAGTACGGCACGTACCCGATCCGGGTCGCGGAATTTGACCTCGCTTTTGGTCGGATGCACATTCACATCAATTGCCGCAGGGTGGACATTTAGCGCCAGGACGACATATGGGAAGCGGCCTTTCATCAGGAAGGTGTGATAGGCATCGTCAAGGATTCCAGCAACCTGGCCACGTGGTGTAACGGCGCGACCATTGACGCTCAGGTGCATGGCGTCACGTGAGCTTCGGCTTAAGGTTGGTGGCGAAACAAGACCCTTCGCGGCAATACCAGTGAGATCGCCACCATCACTAAAATCGAGTGGCAGCATGGCGCGCGCTACTTCCAGGCCATAAACGGAGAGAATAACATCGGAGAGGAGCCCACTGCCATTGGTTTGCAAGCGTGGTTTGCCATCAACAATCAGGCTAAAGCGAATCTGCGGGTACGCTAATGTGTATTGGGTGATAATCGCACCAATCGCAGCGGTTTCGGCGCCCGGTGAGCGCAAAAACTCACGGCGCACCGGGATGTTATAAAAGAGGTTGCGAATAATGAAGGTTGTACCCACCGATGCGCCCACCGCACTACGCGATTGGAGCTCGCCACCAGCAATACGTAATTCAACCCCAGTTGGCTCACTGGCAATCCGGGTTGTACAAATGACTTGTGAGATCGATGCGATTGAAGGCAGCGCCTCACCACGAAAGCCAAGTGTATTGATCGCAAACAAATCTTCGGCGGTTTGGAGCTTCGAGGTAGCGTGGCGTTGGAAGGCAAGCTCGACCTCAGCCGGTGGAATACCACTGCCATCATCCTGAATGCGCAATTCGGTAATACCACCACCACGAATCTCGATATTGATCCGCCGTGCACCTGCGTCCAGTGCATTTTCAAGCAGTTCTTTGATCACCGAAGCTGGGCGTTCGACGACTTCGCCAGCCGCGATTTGTGCTGCAACAGTTGGGTCAAGCACACGAATTGGCATAACCACAATGCCTTTATGCTGAAATGAGCCGATAACCTATTCACGAAAGCGTTTCATACGGCAATGCGCAGTGAAACTGATAAGAAACGAAGGCTTATAGAAACTACGTCGAGTCACGCATAATCAGTGTATTTGGCAGAATATCGTGATACTGGCCACGCTCAACACCCATAAGGCGAACCAATAAATAGGTTGTAGCGCGTGTGGCGATCGCGGCCACTGGCTGACGCACGGCCGTAGCGCACAATCATGGCCGATTAATGCACGCCCAGCCGCTTCCAACACCACCCGAAAGTAGCCATCACGGTACTGACCACGCCGATTGTTGCTGTCATGTTGGTACCGCTATGCTCCTTTTCGGAACAGAAAGAGATATTCGTGCTTAAAGACGTAGAATCCGCCAGCAAGTGCACGGTAGCGCCAGAGCTCCTTCTGTGTGCGCTTACCTGAGGTCTCTTCAAAATTCTTAACAACAATACTCTTGAGCGTAAAACCACGCTGAAGAACAGTATTCATTGTGGAAAATCCTAGTGGAATCCAATCGCCCTTCGCATATTTATCGCCTATCACCAATGCAAGATAGCGACCGCGTTCGAGTACCTGGCTGACACCATCAACGATTTGGCCGATTTGGCTGAGGAATGCATCGACAGAAGCTGCATTCGACAAATCACGTGGATCATCGCTGAAGCGGATAATATCAAAATAGGGCGGATGCATAATTGCGAGTTGAACCTGGCTGCGGCCATAACGCTCCAGCAGTGCCGGGTAATTGATTGTTGCGCTATCACCCTGAACGACATCCGCAATCACCGCATGTTTATTCGGTTCTGCTGCGACCAATGCACGCGCATGGGCGACCATACGATCCTGGATCTCGATACCAATCGTATTTCGGCCTAACCGCTGCCCTTCGACAAGTGTGGTACCCGAACCGGCAAAGGTGTCGAGCACCCAATCGCCCTTGCGAGTATAACGCCGCATCATCTGATACGGGATCTGCGGAATAAAATTCCCCCAATAATCGGCTGAATGCACCCCTGATCCATCACGCCGATTGATCTGCCAGAGGCTATCGGTAATGATATCCTCATACTCTTTCCAGCGGTTCAAATTGATATCATTCAACGCACCCTTGCGTTCTTCTGAAAGGCTCCTGATCAGCCGCTCGACATAATATAGTGCGCGCTCTAAGGTGAGTGCGGTGGTAATCTGGCTTAGTTCTTCGAGCAGATGTGAAGCTGCCATATTAACAGGATCTGCTATGAACTCAACTGAAGAATCATCTGAAGATGCTAGAACCTGTTTCCTTAGGAGCGCAACTTGCTCACGTAGTATGCTAGTAGTTGCAGACGCACGCAATTCAGAAAGGGTATCGAGCAGATAGGCCTTGCTCAGTTGGAGCAGATGCTCATCTTCATCGGGCGCGTATGTTTCAGGCAACGAGATGTCAGTCATGAAGGGTCGTATTTCGTTACTCAAAAAGTGTAATGCTACAATCATAGCACATTCTGCATGCAGCAGATAGCCAGATTGCGGCATGGCTCGATATCAACTCGCATTCTCATGTTTCTCTTTACCACAGCGGGTACCCTTTGGGTGCAGAGACACAGAGTTTGGACATATGAGAGCGCTCTTTGCGTCTCTGTGGTGAAGACATAACTCTACTACACGTTGCTATCTCGATGCGATTGTGTCGCTTTGGTTTTCTTGCCGTTGGTGGGCAGTGCACGCATGCCCCATGCGGCCACAAGCCCCAATACACATGCAAATGCCGCAAAGCGCATGCCTTCCGCAACAACCTGGGCGATGATGCCAAGTAGGAATCGAGCAGGATCGGCCAAGGCCAATGGATCGCTCTCCCCAAGGCGTCGGAGTGTATCCTGGCGTTGTACTCCCCAGACAGTCAGCGCCGAAATGCCAAGTGTCATGCCAATCAGGCGTGCGATGATTGTGAGGGCTGCACCTGTACCGCGGCGTGCCTCACCAAAACGCGAGATCAGTAGATCGGCGCTTGGTGCCAAGCCGAGCCCAAGCCCAAGCCCAGCGATTGCCAAACAGAGCGCCATCGTAAGGTAGCCAGTATCGGCTTGCCAGGTGGTGCAGAGCAAAAAGCCAGCCAAGCCAAATGCCATCCCAACCATGGCAGGCAAGCGTGCTCCATAACGCCCAGCGAGGATTCCGCCTGGATACGCGGCTGCGGCCATACTGAGTGTCAGTGCCGAGAGTAAGATTCCGCTATCCCAGGCGGCATGGCGTAGTGCATCTGCATCGCCCATTGCCAACAGGCTGATCCGCGCATTGATCAGGAGTGGCACAGCAGCAAGCGCAATCGCGAGGCCGAATCCACTGAGCAGATTCAGAATACTCGCAGATAAGGCACTACGCTCGGCAAGAATACCTACATCGATCAAGGGATCCATACTGCGGCGTTCTACCCAGACAAAGGCTGCAAAGAGCAGCAGTGCTACAATGATAAGTGGGATTGTGTAGGCAGGTGGGCCGCTTCGCTCGCCATAGAAGTCGCTTGTGCCTAACTCAGCACCGCCACCTAACCCGATGTTTAATGCTGCCAATGCAGCTGCCAAAAGCAATGCACCGCGCCAATCGAATCTACCTGGTTGCTTTGTCATCTGGAGGCCAGCTACACCATTCAGCGTAAGCGCTAACGCAACGAGACCAAGTGGAACATTCAACCAAAATAAGAGCCGCCAGTTATCGAATAAACGCATGAGTGCGCCACCATACAAATGCCCTACCATCCAACCCGCCGTGTCGACCGCAGCAACAATGCCCAGTGCTTGGGCACGGGTACTACTGGGGAAGATATCGCTCGTGAGTGCCATTGCAATCGGCACCAAAGCTCCTGCGCCAAGAGCTTGAATGAGGCGTGCAGCAATTAGCCACTCTAGCGCGGGCGCGAGTGCAGCACAGATTGAGCCGCCAATGAAGATCAGTAAGCCGCTTATATAGCCAACTCGCCGACCATATAGATCGGATAAGCGGCCAGCAAAGGACATGCCGATCGTATATGCCAGCAGGTAGCCAGTGATGATCCAGGAAGCGCGGCCTAAATCGGTGTCGATCGAGACCTCTAGATCGACCAGAATACGCGGCAATATCGCGGTCGCGACTGTCAAATCCAATGCGCCCAGGAAGATCGCTGCGCAAACAGACGCGAGGATGAGGCGCGCAGTGCGTGGCTGTGGCATGGACATAGCGCTCCTGACTGTGGACAACACCTGAGGCTCGTTTCGTAGCGATTCTATAGGAGGTTGGCAAAGTATGCAATGCAGTTGTGCGACCCTGGTCAAAAGATCAGGTCGAGATCAGCCGTGCGCCACTAGTCGGGATAGGCAGGCCATAGTATCATGGCACATATCGTACAATACAAACCACAGAAGGCAGTAAGGAGGCTGGAATGGCAAGTGAACACTGGATTCAGGTTGCGATGTTGGCAGATTTTGCCCCTGATGAGCGTGTTGTTGTGAGCGCGGGTGATCGCCCGGTGTTGCTATTACGTCACGACAATAGCATCTATGCGGTTGATAATCGGTGCCCACATATGGGGTTTCCGCTTGATCGGGGCAGTGTGCGTGATTGTATTTTGACATGCCACTGGCACCATGCGCGCTTTGATCTGGCATCTGGTGGTACCTTCGACCTCTGGGCTGATGATGTACGCACCTACCCGGTACAGCAGCGCGGTGATGCGGTCTGGATCGATCTTGCACCCCGTCAGGATGCGCGTACCCAACAGCGTAAGCGCCTTCGTGATGGGCTAGAACGCGATATTCGGCTTGTGATCGCAAAGGCTGCAATCGCACTGGTTGATGGCGATTCAGTCGATGCTGCTCGTGACCCATTTCGGGTGGGCCTGGAGTTTGGCACAAATTATCGTGCCGCGGGGTGGGGCCAGGGCCTAACGATGCTGACCTGCTTTATGAACATCCTGCCGCAGTTGAATCCAGCCGATCGGGCACGTGCTCTCTATCAGGGCCTAGATGCAGTACGTGTCGATGTTGCTGGTGCGCCACCACGCTTTCTGATCGATGCCTTGCCCGATGCAGGAACAACTGCAGATTTGCCAACCCTCAAGCGCTGGTTCCGTAGCTTTATTGAGGTACGCGATGATGAGGGTGCTGAGCGCTGTATTGTTTCGGCAGTACGTGCGGGTGCCAGTAGCGCTGAACTGGCCGATATGCTATTTGCCGCAATAACCGATCATCGCTACATCCAGATTGGCCATCCTGCCGATTTTGCCAACAAAGCGCTGGAGGCGCTCGATATTGGTGGCTGGTCCATGGCCGAAGCCGCACTATCAAGCGTTGTGCGTGGAATCGCCATGGCGAATAGAATGGAAGAATCGAATACTTGGCGTAACCCGATTGATTTGATCGCAATCCTGGAAAGCGCATTTGCCGCACTTCCAGCAGCACTCAAGGCAGGTGAGCAGGCGCGTCATTCGCTGCCACAAGGCTGGCAGGGTCGGGTTGCGTTGGCAGAGCAGCTATTGAGTGATGATCCACAGGCGAATATCGTGGCACTCTTGGCAGCATTACGATCTGGCGCGCTGGCCGAACAATTGGCAGGAGCGGTAAGCTATGCAGCTGCACTGCGGATTGCACGCTTCCATACCGCAAATGAATTTGGCGATTGGGATACGGTGTTGCACACCTTCACATTTGCCAATGCACTCCAGCAGGCCATTCGGCGGCTGGTAAGCGCACCCGAGAATCGTGTAACCCCGGCTGCGACACCTGAAGAGCGCACATTGCCAGTGCTGCGGGGCGTTTTCGACGCGGCCATGAGTGTCTATCTGGATCGCTTCCTAAATGTGCCACCAGCACGTATCCCCACACCATACGTCAATGGTGCGGTTGCTAGTACCGTGTTAACGGAACTGCTACCACTGCTTGATCGGCAACAGCAGGTCAACCCGGCTGCGGAAGTCGTTGCGCGCTATCTTGCAGCAGATGGCGCTCCTGGCCCGCTACTTGCGGCATTAGGATCGGCACTGCTGCGTGAGGATCGTGATTTCCATACCGTTCAGACGATCGAGGCTGCCTTTGCACAACATGCGCTGCTTGCAGGAACCCCAGAGGCTGGACATGTGTTGATTGCGGCGGCACGCTATTTGGCCGCGCATGCGCCAACCTCACGTGCCACCGGCCAGACATTTCAGATCGCCGAACGGCTCCATCGTGGTGAGAATGTGTTCGATGGGTAATACGCTAAAGCTCGTTGAACACCGGAAAGAGTATTTTGGAGCCTTGTACTAGTTTGCCTGCCTACACTGAGGGCTGGAAGCCCAGCCCTCAGTGTAGGTTCGTCTATGCCATTACGTACCTAATAGGGCTGGAAACGTTTCGCGTATATATGGCTTAAGATAGTGCAATACATTGCTGAAGGTGTCAATCGTATGCGTGACAGCCTGATCTGACAGCACGGTTGAGATATTGTATTCACCGCGTGCTGCGGCATAGATGCCACGATTCATAAGCTCTAGATGCAAAAGCAGCGGAAGATCACCAGCCGATTGGAAGCCAGTGTTGACATCTGCCATGTTTCGGATTAGGCCCTGCCGCCAGTGAATCTGTACAAGTGAGCCAGCCGAAGTTGTACTGCCAAGGATTCCGGCTTCTGCAAATGCCTCGTCGAATCCTCGTGCAAGGGTATCGCCAAGTGCGTTGATGCGTTCAATTGCGGCTTGATCCAACAGACGCAGCGAGGCCAGCCCGGCAGCCATTGTGACACTATGGCCATTGAATGTTCCTGAGTGCGAGATATGGTTTGGCATATGTGGGTTAAACAATTGCATGATCTCGCGCTTGCCGCCAAATGCCCCAATTGCGTAGCCGCCGCCAATAATCTTACCAAGCGCCGTGAGATCAGGGGTCACACCAGCTATTGCTTGGTAGCCGCCAGTATGCAATCGCAATGTAACTACTTCGTCGAAAATCAGCAGTACATGATAGCGATCGGCCAGATCACGTAGCCCTTGCAGGTAGCCGGGTTGTGGAAGTGGAATCCCACCAGCGTTAGGCACTGGTTCAAGCAGGATTGCAGCGATCTGGCTGGCATGCTGATTAAGTAGTTGTTCCACCGCTGCAAGGTCATTGTAGGGTGCGAAAAATAGGCTCTCGCGCAGGTTCTGTGGAATACCTCGATCACCCTCAGGATCGGATGTGGCCGCCGCGAGATCGTGTGAGCCATGGTACGACCCCTGCATTTTGATAATACCATCGCGCCCAGTATACGCACGAGCTGCACGAATCGCCAGCATGGTTGCTTCGGTGCCCGAATTAGTAAAGCGTAATTGCTCGATACTTGGCACACGCGCGCAGATCAATTCGGCAAGCTCAACCTGGCCTGTCATTGGTGCAGCAAACACTGAACCATCGGCCAGTTGGCTGTTGGTAGCTGCGAGCAGGGCTGGGTGGGCATGGCCATGCACAAGTGAGGTGTAGTTATTGAGAAAGTCGATATACTGATTACCATCAAGATCAACCACGCTACTGCCATGGCCAGCAACCATGTAGGCCGCGTATGGTTGATAGAAAACGCCTGTCCGTGTATCACCGCCCGGAAGGACGCGTTCGGCACGCTTGGTAAATGCCTGCGATGCAGTCGTTCGGTTGCGGTAACGCGCGATAATCTCTTCGGGGATGTGTGCCATAGGTTTACCTGCCTTGTGTTATACGAAAATGGCAATCTGTTAGCTGCGGCTCGCGTGGGATCGCTAGATCCATTCTATGGCTGAACGGGCACTGCTGAGATTCCAAGTAGTTCACGTGCCTGCGTAGGTGTGGCGATTGGGCGGTTCAGTTCATTAGCTATGCGAACAACGCGTTCAACCGCTTCTGCATTACTCTGTAAGCGCTGGCCCTTGCGTAGATAGAGATTATCCTCCATTCCAACCCGTACATGGCCGCCCAGCAGTATCGCCATTGTGGTGAGTGGCAGTTGGTATGGCCCAACTGCGGCAACCTCAAAGAGGCAACCGGCGGGGAGTTCCTGCAGTAGGCTCATAAGTGTCCAGGGCGTTGGGTAGCTACCTGTCATGGTTCCAAGAACATATTGCACCAATGGCGGGTTTGCAATCAGGCCAGCATCAAGTAGATCGCGGACAACCCAATACATGCCGGGGTTATACAGCTCCAATTCGGGTTTAATGCCACGCTGCTGCATCTCGCGAGCATAGTGATGAATCTGGTTATAACTTGCTGGATGAAGGCCTTCCAGGTGCGCCTCTGCACGTGGATGCTCAAGTGGCGGGTTGCGTGCTTTCAGGGTAAACTTGTACATCTCTGGGCCAAGGTTGAGCGATGCTACCTCCGGGCCAGCATCCAGGCAAACCAGACGCTGAGCATCATTCATACCATAGGTTCCACCGGTTGAGTTATTGATGATAATATCTGGGCACTTGGCGCGGATCGCCCGATTCACGGCGCGATACTCCGTTGCTTGATCAGTAGTTTCGTAAAGACGTTGGGTGTTACGCACATGGATATGGATCATCGCTGCGCCAGCTTGTGCGGCGGCAACCGCTGCCTCAACTTGCTCCTCGGCAGTTTCGGGTAAGCCAGGATGAACTTCCTTCCCTTGGACGCCGCCACTAATCGCACAGCAAATGATCAGAGGCGGCATCGTCGAGCGTGCCGTGCGCTCCATCCAAGCATAGGGATCTTTAAAATCCCAGATTGCGTCATGCATCATGTTTCCCCAGTTGGCTATCTTGGCTTATATCGCGAGGGTTCGTATCTTGGTAGCTGCGCTTCGCGGTGATTGTAGCATATTGGTACAATACGCTACTATGGTGGGCGTGTGATGCAGCCATACATCTTCTAGTGAAAGCGAACATCGGTGGCCAAAATAGTCTTGGATCTCCATGATATCTATAATCGCAGTGATCGGATCGAGACCGAACTGAATCGGGTGGTGCAGGAAGCGGTTGCGAAGCGCATTGCGCTGGTTGAAATTATACCGGGCAAAGGCAGCGGGCAACTGAAGAAGCATGTGTTACGCTTCCTGAACCAATCACATATTCGCGCACTGTACCATCGTCTTGAAAAGGATGATCGTAACTTTGGCCGGATCTTCATCCATTTTCGTCACTAACATGGGCGCTTGTCCGCGTGTAGCTAACCGCTTGCTTCTAATACTTATGTGCTACAATGTTTGTTACTTGACCGTTTGTTTCGGCTACTAGCGAGGCTCCCATGCCCGATAAAACCCTGCTGTTGATCGATGGCCATGCGCTGGCCTTCCGTGCCTTTTTTGCACTTGCCGACCAAGGGCTGCGTTCGTCGCGTGGCGAGCCAACCTATGCCGTCTACGGGTTTGCCTCGATTATGCTAAATGCAATTGCCGAGCATCACCCCGATTATCTGGCAGTTTCA
Source organism: Roseiflexaceae bacterium (assembly GCA_031362265.1). Classification (GTDB taxonomy): domain Bacteria; phylum Chloroflexota; class Chloroflexia; order Chloroflexales; family Roseiflexaceae; genus JANLSE01. Next base: position 2,516 of record JANLSE010000254.1, on the reverse strand, counting down.
TTCGATATTGGGCGTACATTCCGTGACGATATGTATGCTGAGTATAAGGCTGGCCGCGCTGAAACCCCCGAAGAGTTTAATCCGCAACTGGAACGAATGAAACAGATGTTGGCGGCCTTCAATATACCAATTTACACCAAAGAAGGTTTTGAGGCCGATGATGTGATTGGCACACTGGCACGCCAAGCCAGCTCGCACCATGTGAATACCCTGATTCTTACGGGTGATACCGACACACTGCAGTTGGTAGATGAGCATGTGAAGGTGGTGCTAGCTAACCCATTTGGGCAGAAGATGACGACACGAGTGTACGATGTAGCAGCGGTCTCTGAACGCTATAAAGGGCTACGACCGGATCAGTTGGCCGATCTACGTGGGCTCAAGGGCGACACCTCCGATAATATTCCGGGTGTCAAGGGTATTGGTGAGGCCGGAGCGATTGCACTCCTAAACCAGTTTGGCACCGTCGAAGAAATCTATGCACGCTTTGAGGAAGTTCCCAACCGCTATAAGAAACCACTCGATGGGCAGAGTGAGGCCGCGACGTTCTCGAAGAAGCTGGCCACGATTGTTGTCGATGTGCCAATTACACTTGATCTCGCAGCAACTCGCCTGCACGATTATGATCGCAGTGCGGTGATTGCGCTCTTCCAAGAGCTGGAATTCGGTGCCACGCTATTGAAGCGTCTGCCAGCCTCCACGATTGGCGTTGAGGTTGCGGCCTTACCAACCAGTAACGCAGCAAGTGGGCCACAACAGGCCGATATGTTTACCTCTCCACCACCAACACCAGCCGTATCAGTTGGCGATGGTGCGGCACAGCTGGCCATGTTTGAGATTGAAGGCCCTGCCAGCCCGTCATCCAGTGCGCCTGTGGCACAAGGAGAGTACACTGCGGTTACGACCAAGGCACAACTGGATAGCGTGGTAGCGGCGCTTGCAGCGGCACCTGGAATTGCGTTCGATACCGAACTTGGCGGGTTACGGCCACTTCAGGATGTACTGGTAGGGATCTCGTTGGCAGTACATCCTGGTGCAGCCTGGTATATTCCGATCGGGCATCGTGAGGGTGAGCAGCTACCACACGCAGATGTCCTTGATGCGCTACGGCCATTTTTTGGCGATGCAAGTAAGCCCAAGTATGGCCATAATGCCAAGTTTGATATTCTGGCACTCGAAAATGCTGGGGTCGCCGTGGCAGGTGTAACCTTCGATACGATGTTGGCGGCTGCCCTACTCGATAAGCGCAAGGGCCTCAAGGAACTAGCGTTCTATGAATTACGGCTGGCTGAGCTACCTACGCCAATTGAGGATCTGATCGGTCGTGGTAAGGCTCAGATCACCTTTGATCAAGTGCCAATTGACCGGGCAACCCCATATGCCGCCTCGGATGCCGATCTGACACTGCGCCTTGTGCATGCGCTCGAGCCGCAACTGGCAGCACTCTCGGATGTAGCCAAGATTTTCCATGATCTTGAGATGCCTTTAGTGCCAGTGCTGGTGCGAATGGAGCAGGCCGGAATTGCGCTTGATGCGCCCTATTTGCGTAACCTTGGGCAGCGCATGGGAACGCGGCTTGGTGAGATCGAGCGTGAAATCTATGCCTATAATCAATCGCCACTCAATATCAATTCCGGCGATCAACTTAGCGATCTGCTGTTTACCAAGCTTGGTCTGCCAACTGAGGGCATCCCCAAAACTGATAAGACCAAGAAATACTCACTCACCGCAGATGTACTCGAAGGGATCCGCGACAAGCATCCAGTGGTGGATCTGATTCTGCAATATCGCCAGCTCTCAAAGCTTAAATCAACGTATGTTGACGCACTGCCCGAACTCGTGAACCCCGCGACTGGCCGCGTTCATACGACCTACAGCCAGATAGGTGCGGCCACGGGGCGTATGGCGTGTTTGCCTGCTGGAACCAAGGTTAATACGCAAGTTGGTTTGGTTGGGATTGAATCCGTTCAGGTTGGTGATCTCATCCAAACCCCTTTTGGGCCAAGACATATTATTGGATGGCAGGAAACAGGACTTAAACCCGTCAAGCACATCACGTTTTCGAATGGTCTGACATTAGCCTGTAGCCCTGATCATAAGCTGCGGAGTTTGGGGCGTTGGGTTGAAGCGAAGGATTTGTGCCTTGGAGCGCCTGTCTATATGAGCTTTACGCCAGGAATGTTTGGGAACTCGACAGAGCTTCAGTTAGAATGGACAACAGCCTATCGAACAGCGAAATCGCCACATCTTCCCAATGCCTGGTCAGCCGAATTAGCTGAATTTGTTGGCTTGCATATGGCTGATGGGCATATTTCACATAGTCCATACAATGGCAAACCGGCAGCACTGGCACTTGCATTTGGCTGGGATGATACGGATTTGATTGAATATGTTCAGCAGCTTGTTCTGCAGCTTTTCAATAAAGCTGCGTCATTTCGTGTTACGCGCACATGCCCTATTTTGCAGGTATCTGGTGCTGACATTGGTGGTGCGCTTATGCAAATCGGTGCAGGAGG
>JANLSE010000249.1:0-8233 GCA_031362265.1 Roseiflexaceae bacterium | reverse complement strand
GGCAACGACCTACTTGAATCGTGTGCAAGTGGTGCCCTTATCGACGCAAACCGATCGATTGTATCCCAGCGAAGCGATCGTGCAGGTTGCGGGGCAGGCGCATAAAGCGATGGCGGATCAGTTGACAACGGTGAGCAAACTGCGACTGACGAATCAAGCGGGACGCTTGTCAAAAGCCGATATGGCGCAGGTGGAGCGGATTATCAAGCTGCAATTGGCCCTTGATCCCTAACGATGGGAGCAGCACGGAAGGCGTGGCAGTTGGAGTAGGCACACAATCGCGAGCTTGGGCATACAACAAAGGACATACTACTGGTGAGAAACGCTGGCGTTGGAAGCGTCCCAAAACGTCTGGTACGGCTAACAATGCGTTCAAGCAGACCTGCCGAATCGGGCCGAGTCTCAAAATGATCGTGGCAAGTGAGCATTGGTGCGATCTATCAGTGGTATTCGGCAGGCCCGCTTAACGCAAGCGTTAGCTGGCATCTCAACAACGTGATGCTGGGCAGCTGGGCATTCCAATTTTGGATTGCTATGCTACAATAATAGCGGAATGGAACTACAGTGAGTGAAGGATATGAATCATTCGTACCAGCAGATTATCACCCTAGAGCCTGGCAAACGGAGTGGCAAACCCTGTATTCGCGGGCTACGGATTACCGTCTATGATGTCCTTTCCTATCTTGCGGCTGGAATGTCGATTGCCGAGGTCTTGGCCGATTTCCCTGATTTAACGCACGATGATATCCTAGCCTGTTTTGCCTTTGTCGCCGAGCGTGAGCATCGCACCTTACACGCCGCATGAAATTACTCTATGACCATAACCTTTCGCCACGATTGGTACAGCGATTGGACGACCTCTTTCCAGACAGCCAACATGTGCGTTCGGTGGGTCTCTCTGAGGCGTTGGACGATGCGATCTGGGCATACGCGCAGACTCATACCTATACGATTGTGACCAAAGACTCTGATTTTTATGATCTGAGCCTGGTACGTGGCATGCCGCCGAAGGTGATTTGGTTGCAGGTTGGAAACGTGACCACCACTGCCATTGAACGCACCCTGCGACAACATGCGATAACGATCTATCACTTTTTGAATGATCCGATTGTTGCGTTGCTCAGCCTGACATAAAGCAGCGTGGGCAGCGCATGCTACAGTTGGTAGCGGCAGAAAGCCAGGATATCCCGTTCCATATCTACTGGTTGAAACGATAGCTTGTGGCCATGCGAGGAATCTCGCATAGCTGCTGCAGGAGCATCAAACCATCGTGCCAGCTAACAATGCATTCAAGCAGACCTGCCGAATCGGGCCGAGTCTGAAAATTGCAGTGGCAAGCGAGTGTTGGTGCCACTTTTAAGGTGGTTCGGCAGGCCCGCTTAATGCAAGCGTTCGGCGCTCGGTGGTTGATGCTGGCGCACGAGCAAAGCTGGCAGAATCAGTGGCACTGGCCAGATTCGTGAATCCCCAGTGCGGGAGGAATGCACACGGCATCGCGGCGGCGGATGCGAGCCCGCTCAATAGCAGCACTTGCGTTGATGGGTTACCCAAGGGTGCGTTTGGCTGGCGGCGCACGATTTGGTGGTCGGACGGGCAACAGTGGGTGGCCGTGGCGGATGGCGTCGCCGATTGGTGTCAAGTTGCGGACGATCCCATGATCGGACCGGTATGAGTCGTGGCTAGTAGCGCACGTGGAAGGTACGATCATGGTGATCCAGATGCGGAACGGATCGATTGAGCCTACCGCCGCCAGTCGCACGCGCCCCACAGATGCCGTGAACGGTTGCCGTTGGAATGACCATGGAGCGCTTCACGACACGGAAAAGCGAGCGAGGGCGCGCCGAACAATGCGCTCAAGTCGACCTGCCGAATCGGGTCGAGTCTCCAATCAAAGTGGTGCTGCAAAGTCAGTGCGATCTATACTCGTGGTTCGGCAGGCCAACTTAGCGCAAGCGTTGGGCGGGCGATATCAAACTATGCCCTTGTGCAGAGCGGGAGTTCGAGTATACTTCTTGCAGAACAATCAGGATACACGAAGACGAGCAGCCGATCAGATTTCTATCACAGATCGACCTTCCCATGCGGCAGCAGATGCGCAATCAACCGCTATCGTCACCTCAATATCCTGACTCTCGGAAAGGAGTGAGTCGTATGTCTGATGATACGGTCATACAAGCTGATCGCGAATCGCTCGTCGAAGTCTGGAAGGTGCTGGAAAATGTGACGGTGTCGCTTGATCGCCTTGGTACCTACCGACGTATACACGGCGAGGCAGCTGCTCAAGACGCGATACTTGAATACTTCGATCCCTCGCTCTTTCAGCAGATTACCCAAGCACGCGGGTTACTGGTAACGATCCTTGAGAAGCACGATCCTGGCATGTTGGACCAGCTTGAGCAGCTCTCCACGAACGAAGCGGCAATTGGATATTGGGATGGTCGTAAATGAGGCACAAGAACGATTAACACAAGATTAGATCATCATACTCATTTATCCTATTCAAACGAATAAGTATCAAGATCAACCGTTCAATACCGTAAACCATTTTGAGCGACAAATTCGGTCGCCCGCCCAACACGCCCATAAACGCCGACCTGCCGAATCGGGTCGAGTCTAAAATCTAGGTGCAATCATAAGCTCGGTGCGATCTACTGGTCGTGTTCGGCAGGCCAACTTAGCGCTGGCGTTGGACGACACCAATAACGTTATTCCAGCACTGCTGTTGCTCCCTCAGCATGCTTCTGGATATATGTCGCTGCTCCGATGAGAGCAGCTGCTGCTTTTCGACCACTGCTTGACAAATCCAGAGTGTGTATGTACAATGTAATTACTTTATGAGACGTACCTTCGGAGCGAGGAGCCTATGCAGACGGCGATTAAGTCACGGATTGTCAAAATCGGCAATTCACAAGGCGTGCGTATCCCGAAAGTCATGCTGGAACAGCTCGGGTTTGAGATTGATGTGGAAATTGCGGTAGAAGCCGGTCGACTCGTCATCCGTCCGCTCACGCATCCGCGTCACGGGTGGGATGCCCACTTTCAGGCAATGGCTGGTGCGGGCGATGATCAACTGTTGGATGCAGAAGCGGCGATACCGAGTAGTTGGGATGCGGAGGAGTGGACATGGTGATTGAGCGGTTCCATGTCTATCTGGTCGCACTCGATCCGACGGTTGGTGCCGAGATTCAGAAAAGTCGACCGTGTGTGGTTATCTCTCCAGATGAGATGAATCGGGCGATTCGGACGGTGATCATTGCGCCGATGACGAGTCAAGGACGGCCGTATCCGTCGCGAGTTGCGTGTCAGTTTGAGGGGAAAGCCGGACAAATTGTGCTGGATCAGCTCCGAACGGTTGACAAGAGTCGCTTGCACAAACGACTTGGACAGATAACGGCAGACGAGCAAACCCAGGTAGTGCAGGTATTGGCGGCAATGTTTGCGGAGTAGGATACCAATGGCTTGGTTGTGCATATTGGGTGTCGACCCCGAGTGCAGGTCTGATGGGTATGTGCGATCCTCAGGCTGGGTCGGTGCAGGTGCTCGTCCAACAGTGCGTTCAAGTTGACCTGCCGAATCGGGCCGAGTCTCAAAATCAGCGTGGCAAGTGTATGTTGGTGCGATCTATCGGCGGTGTTCGGCAGACAACTTAACGCTGGTGTTAGCCGCCCTTTATTAACCATCGTGCCAGCCCAAAACCAAGGTATTGGTATGGTGTATGAGCATGCTCCACTGGCAAGTATCGCGTATAATAAGCCATGCACGTTCCCTATACGAGGAGACGCCGATGGTAGCAGCTTCACTTGAACGAGAGATTGTCACCACCCTGGCAAAGTTAGCCCCAACGCAACAACGCCAAGTGCTCGATTTTGTCCGGTTTCTCACGCACACGGCTGGTGGCGTGGATGGGCAGAGCTTGCTCTCCTTTGCAGGCACCATTGACCAAGCGGATTTGGCGCAGATGAAGGCCGCGATTGAGAGTGATTGTGAACAGGTGAACCTGAATGAGTGGTAGCTATCTGCTGGATACGAATGTGGTGATTGCCTTATTTGATAATCATCCAGCGATCCTCGCGCAATTGGCAAGCGCCCGCGGAGTCTTCACGGCCAGTATTGTGCTGGGCAAACTCTATTACGGTGCCTTACATTCAAGTCAAGTCGTGAGTAACACCGCACGCGTAACGGCATTTGCTGGGCGGAATGTGGTGCTGGCGTGTGATGACGTTACGGCTCAATACTATGGACAAATCAAAGCTCAGTTGCGCGCCAAGGGCAAACCTATCCCAGAAAATGATATTTGGATTGGTGCGCTCGCGTTGCAGCACCAGTTGACGTTGGCGACATGGGATGGCCACTTTGAGGAGATTGACGGCCTCGCAACGGTCAAATGGTAAGTTAGAGAACGGCAATTGACTCGCGCTTTGATCGCCATATTCTCTTTTTGCAAATGAGCCAAGGCTGGTGGAATGGGCGGCTAACAGTGTGCTCAAGCTGACCTGCCGAATCGGGGCGAGTCGTATACTTACTCCTGTCGGTTCCGGGTGGTGGTGTGGTCGAGGGGCGAGCTGGCGGCATCGACCGCGATTGAGAGATTGGACCCCTGCCACCTTTGACGCAGCCAGTTAGAACGGTATCCTGTGGCATCGACCACGTATCGACGAAATCGGACGAATGCGTCATGGAGCCAGCGTATCCAGTGGATGAGGAGGTATCTGATGACGAGCGCTGTTCCCTATCGATTGTTTGTTGGTATTGATGTGGCGGCGGCAACGTGTGCGGTGGCGTGGATGCGAACAGGGAATACGCCTTCGCGTGCGATCACGATTGAGCAAACCCCAACCGGGATGGCTGGTCTGCAACGGCGGCTCCTGGCGCTGGAGGCGGATCCGGCAACGGTGCTGGTCGTGATGGAGGCAACCGGGACGTATTGGATGCGATTGGCGCTCGCGCTGCACACGGCTGGTTTCTGTGTGTCGGTGATCAATCCTGCCCAGGCGCATCATTTCGCACACGCACTGCTGAAACGGTCGAAGACGGATGCGATTGATGCCCAAAGCCTGGCTGAATTGGCGGCACGACTGCAACCGGCATGCTATACACCTCCGCCGGCGGTGTATAGCGAGTTGCATCAGCGCTTGACGCATCGTGATGCGCTCGTGGATGTACGAACCCAATTTCGGAATCAGATGCACGCGCTGGAGCAGCAACCGATGGTGGTGGTGAGTGTCCAGCGACGGTTGCAGGCCTTGATTGCGACGTTGGACGGGGAGATTGCGGCGGTCGAGGACGAAATCGGGGTGGCACTGCAGCAGGATGCCGCCTGGGCCGCAGCGGCAGCAGCCTTGGCGACGGTCAACGGTTTGGGCACACTGACGATCGCGTGGATCTTGACGACGACGATCAACTTTCAGTTGACGGCAACGCCTGAAGCAGCGGCAAACTATGCGGGATTAGTACCGCAGGTGCGCCAATCCGGGACAAGTGTGCGGGGGCGTCCAGGCATCGGGCACAGTGGGAATGCGCGTCTACGACGGGCGCTGTACATGGCGACGTTGAGTGCGGTGCAGCATAATCCGGTGAGCAAAGCCTTTTACGCGCGGTTGATCGCGGCTGGAAAGCCGAGGAAAGTTGCAGTGTGTGGCGCTGCACGCAAGTTGTTGCGGATTGCCTGGGCGGTTGGGACGAAACAACAGCCTTTCGACCCAGCATATCGACAACGGCAGACCGCGATAGGGTGCTAGCGGAGCGCGTGAGGCGGATGCCAATCGCTCCCGCGCGGGTCAAGACCGCGCGGCGGTTTGACGTATCCGCTCCATCGGGAGGCAGCATGGCCGCGCGCTTGTCTTGGTCTTGACCCGTGTGGGAGACTGGTAGCAGCTGCCTACGCCAACGAAGCAAGGGCTTGACAACGAACACGGTATCTCGCAAAATCGCGGTGGCAGACAAGCATCCGTGCAATCTTCAGCGGTGTTCGGCAGGCCGCTTAACGCAGGCGTTGGGCCACCTATCCATCACTGCTTTTGCCCGAAAACACCGTGTATGCATCGCTCGCCCAGCTTGATGACTCGCAGCCAACTTTACAAGCTCCCACACTTCAGCTACAATCGATACGGTATGTAGGAGCGATCGATGCCGACGAACACGGAGGACCATCACGATGGCTGATAATGCGCACGAAGAGCGGCGGACGAACGACACGCTTGCAGCGGTGCAACGCTTCAACGAGGCCTTCAATCGACATGATGTGGCTGCCATAATGGTGGCCATGACCGAGGACTGTGTGTTCGAAAATACCTCCCCAGCGCCTGATGGCGAGCGTTATGAAGGACAAGCCGCCGTCCGCGCCTTCTGGGAGCGGTTCTTTGGCGAGTCACCGCATGCGGCGTTCGAAACGGAGGATTGCTTCGCCGTTGGGAACCGCTGCGTGGTGTGCTGGCGTTATCGCTGGATTGAGCCGGATGGCACGCGTGGAACCATCCGCGGCGTCGATGTTTTCCGCGTGCGGGATGGAAAAGTGGCGGAGAAGTTCGCCTACGTCAAGGGGTAGATTGAGGGACTGGTTGGAAGGGAGGAACAGACGCCAAACTAGCGCACCGAGCGCCTACACGATGCGCAGCGGCTCCTTCCTCAGGCTCCGAAAGTTGGTACGATGGTAGGCATGCGACCAGTGCTGGTTCGATTGGTTCCCAAGGGTCTAATCCGTGCTGGTAACCGTTCAACCTATCCGGTAACCGTTCACGGGGTCGCCCAATTGGTACGAGAATCGGCTACGTGATCCACCAACGCGGGCAACCAGCGCGGTGCGGTGGCCAACATTCGGTCATAGTCGGGTAAAAGCAGCCTATACTTGGGTGGCGAGCGTCGCACATGGGCAGGATTGGGCTGTTTTCTGACCATTGGCCCCGCCCTCGTGAACGGTTACAATACTCCGCTTGCCGCCCAACGCCGGTGCTAAGCTGGCCTGCCGAATCGGGTCGAGTCTACAAATCTCGATGTGTGCTTTCTGTTTGTGCCATCTTCACGGTGGTTCGGCAGGCCAGCTTAGCACCGGCGTTGGGTAGCAAGCCTTAACATCTGTGGCTATCCACCCCAATCTTTTATGGACAATGGGTATCTGCATCGGATACAATACGTGTGGAACGTGGTGGGCGAGGGAAGGATATGCACATTATTACCCGAAAGCGTCTGAATGAGTATGCGGCCAACCATCCGAAGGCAAAACCAGGCCTGGTGCATTGGTATCGAACCCTCAAACCGACAACCATTCGCTCCTTTGCGGAATTGCGTGCGCTGTTTCCGACGGCAGATCAGGTGGGGCGATTGACCGTGTTCAATATTGGCGGCAATACCGCTCGACTGATTGCCGCCATCCACTATAACCGCCAGAAGGTCTATATTCGCGCCGTGTTGACGCATGCGGAATATGACTCTGGGAATTGGAAGGAGTAACTCATGACGACGAGTGAGCTTGAGACAATGACCCAAATCTGGCCAAATGTCGCGCCACTGCTCTTTGTCCCACATACGGTGCGCGAGTATGATCGTCTGGTGCAGATGCTCGATACACTGATCGATACGGTGGGCGAAGATGAAGTGCATCCGCTCGCCTCACTGATGGAAGTGATTGGTGTGCTGATTGAGAAATATGAAGATGAGCATGTGCCTGCGTTGGCATGATGTGGAACGAAACAAGTGCAAGGGGAGCTAGAAGTACCAGTATCAGGAACGCACCTAGCCAGACTACAGTACTTGCATACGCCGTTTGCCGCCCAACATGGTGCTTAAGCCGACCTGCCGAAGCGGTGCGAGTCTACGAATTTCGGTGTGTGCTTTCGGTCTGTGCAATTTTCTGCGTCGTTCGGCAGGCACCTTAGCTTTGGCGTTAGCCCCCTTCCTCCCAATATTAGGCTTTCAAATAAAAATGGTTGATATTGCATAGCATATCGTATATAATACCGAAATGAGGTAACCGTTCACGGGGTATCGTATAAACCGCTTATGTTTGTGCAGGACGAAGTGTTGGTGCCGGGAGGCCTTTCCAATGGGCGTCAACGGCAGTAGTCAACACGGTCAGGAGCTGACGTTGTTGTTGCTGCGGAATGTGTCAATAGGTTTTGAGACAGTCTTTTCGACCAATTACGACCACATGTGGTCGTTCCATGCTTTCGTTTCGCTGGTGTCCCCTGGCAGCATGGCCGAACCGGTCTGGGCATCAAGGGGCCGCTGCGGCGGCTGA